>NZ_CAKKTL010000017.1:0-6592 GCF_920664355.1 Protofrankia sp. CiP1_Cm_nod2 | reverse complement strand
TGGTGAGCGCGGCGAGGAGCCCGGGCTCGGCGGCTGCGTGCCCTGACTGGTGGGCGGCGAGCAGGACCCTGCCGGTCCCGGCGAGGCCGGTGATGACGTCGTAGACGTGCCAGGGCGTGCTCATCGCCCGGTGGGTGAGGGCTGCGTGGTGGTGCTCGGCGAGGGTGACGGCCTGCGTGGACAGCCAGCGGGCGGCCCTGGCCGTGCTCGTGGCGTGGCGGGCTGGGTCTGGGAGGCAGGGCACGCCGATGATCAGCGACGCGGCCAGGCCCGCACCAGCGTGAAACACACGAGGTGGTCGACGCCCCGCAGGGTCTGGCGGGCCGCGTGGGTCCAGTGGTTCGCCGCGGCCGTCGCGAAATCAGCATGGACGACCGCCAGCCGGGCGTGTAACAGCGCCGTTCCGGGCAGGCCGTCGGCGAGACCGCCCGCGGCCCCGGCTGGGAGCGCGGCTGTGCCGCCGCGGGCCGCGTCGTTCACGAGGCGGCGCAGCTCGGCGAGGCGGCGGTGGGCGGCCCGGTCGAGGCGGGGGCGGCCGAGCGCGGCATGATCACAGTCGGCGAGAGTGCGTGCCACCGTCGCCGCGGTCAGCGCGGCCACGACGAGCCGCTGCTCAGGCTCATGGGTCGCGGTCAGCGTGGCGAGTACCAGGTCGCTGTCGGCCGCGAAGACCTCCTCGGCTGCCTCGATCGCCAGCGGCCCGCCGTAGCGCTCGATCTCCTGGTCGTAGGGCTCAACGCTGAATCCGGAGGCCAGAGCGTCCGCCACCAGGCGCGCGCCCCATTGGGAGACGGCGGGCAGGAGTTCGCCGCCGAGTACGGCCGGGGCCCCGTGGAAACGGACCCGCAGGTGTGGGCCGGTGGCCTGGGTGCGGTAGCACAGCCAGAACCAGCGGTCGGACATTCCGCGCAGGTCCGGGAGGATCCCGGCGAGGTCGGCGAGGATCTCGTCGTGCTGGGCCGCCGGTGCGCCGATCGCGAGCGACAGCCACGGGCCGCCTGGCAGGTAGTGCCCGGCCCCAGCTGGCCGGGGCAGCGCGGTGATAGGACGAGCCGGGGCCGGCGGGGGCGCCGTGGCGGCGAGCGGGATGACGAGTTCGAGCAGATGGCGGCCGGACGCCCGGTGACGACTTCCTGGATCGTGCCGTCGCCGCCGGGCTGCTCGGTGACGGCCCGCAGCCCGCGCCGCACATAGCGGCGCAGCAGCTCCGCGTCCCGCGGATCGTCGAGGTCGAGCGGGAGCTGTCGTTCGTCATCGTCGGTGACGACCACGGTCGGAGGTGGCGGGACGGTGGACGTCCGCCAGGAGCGCAGCTGGGCCGGCCAGGCCGCGGTGTCGCGCGCGGCGTCCGTCAGCAGCCTCGGCAGGCGCCACCGGGCGGGCGCGAGAATCGTCAACCTATACCGCACCCGTGGCTGGAAAGCGGTGTCACGCAGCGGCCCCCAGGAGAACAGCCGCCACGGGCGGCACCCGGACCGGCCCAGCAGCGCCAGCAGCCGGGCCTCCGCCGGCAGGTAACGCGGCCCGATCCGAGAGTTCAGGACCGGCACGACCTGACACCGGCGATCCCGAGACCACAGCGTGAGGCGCGCGGCGTCGGCCACGAGCAGCAAGTCGTCGAGTCGTAGATCACCCGGCCGGGCGGGGATCCCGACGGGGATACGAATCGAGGCGACACCGGTCGGCGGGGCGATCGTCGCCAGCACCGGAACGCGGGGCCGGGCCACCACCTCCGCGACGAGCGCGTCTGCGGGCGGGTCGGCCACGCGCGGCGTGCTACCCGGAAGCAGTGAGGTGAACCGGCCGGCGCTCGACCCGGCGTCCTGGGTGCCACCGACGTAGAGCGCCAGGTGCAGCCGGCCGGCGGCCAGGTCCTCCTCGGAGGCGGCGAGCACGCGGGCGCCAAGCGACACCAGCCGGCCGTACCCGCCTGCGCGAACGCACCGCGGTCGAGCACACCCTCGCCCACGTCGGCCACTGGCAGGGCCGCCGCGCCCGCTACCGCGGGCAGCGCAAGAACCTGTTCGACCTACGCCGCACCGCCGTCGTCCACCACCTCCACGTCATCGCCCGCCACAGAAACGATCAGCAAGCAGCCTGACTACCTGACCGGCGCTCTAGTCTGCGCCGATAGCGGTGCGCTGCGGACCAAGGACTGAGTGGGTGGAGATGGCGACGGCACGGATGAGCCTGCGGGAGAAACAGGACGATCTTCGTTCCCGCATGCGGGCTCTGGGGATGGGGCGCGGTGAGATCGCCGCTGAGTTCGCGAGGCGTTATCAGTTTCGGCCTCGTACGGCGTGGCGGCACGCCCACGGCTGGACGCTGAATCAAGCCGCGCGCCAGGTCAACGATGTCGCCGCGCGAACTGGATACGACGAGCTACGTATTCTGGTCGGGGATGTGGGTAGGAGCACCGAACAGCCAGGCCAGGATGACGGCCGCCAGCGTCTCCGCGGTGAGCAGGGCGACGAGGACGACCAGCTGGAAGCGTGCCGCGTCCGTGGGGCTTGCCCCGCCGAGCAGGGCGCCGACGAACGCGCCGGGCAAGGTGACCAGCCCGACCGTGCGGGTCTGGTCGACGGCGGGCAGCAGGGCCTCTCGGACGGCGGTACGGGTGAGGTCCGCGACCGCCTGGCGCGGTGTGGCGCCGAGGGCGAGCCAGGCCTCGACCTCGGCGCGGCGGCGCACCATCGCGTCGAACAGCCGCCGGCCGGTGAGGGTGCAGGCCGTCATGGCCCCGCCGATCACGATCCCGCCGGCTGCGACCAGATAGCGTGCGGATCGGTCGAGCAGCGGGACGGCGAAGATGATCCCGAGTGTGACCGCCGCGCCGGCCGTGCAGGCGGTGAGGACCACACGCCCGGCGTGGGGGAAGCCGGTGAGGCGGCCTGTCGCGGTCAGAGTCGCGACGGTGAGCATCATGGCGAGGACCGCGATCGTTGTCGCTGGAGCGGCCAGCACCCCGCGCAATGCCAGGCCGACCAGGGCGAGTTGGGCGACCGCACGGGCCGCGGCGGTGACCATCGCCCGGCGAAGCGGCACCCGGGCGACGGTGAGGCAGGTGACCGCAACGGCCAGCAGACCACCCAGGCCCGCGGTCATCCGTACGACATCGCCCACAGGCTTACTGTGCGGCCTCGAGCTCGCCGACGAGTCGACCGACAAGCTCGACCGCTACACCGAGTAGCGCATGCTGGGGCTGCCGCGAGAACGGGCGAACACTGGGCGCGGCGCGCTGATCGTTACATACAGCGTCGAGACCGTCTAAACCACCGGCCCATGCGATTACTATGAGTGACAGAAAGATCGACCTGTGGTGAGCGGGAGTTCCGCACCAGCTGGAGGAACCGGGTATCGGGTCCGACCAAAAATCGTTAGCGGGGCATGGCGCCGTTTCCAGCGTTTCTTGGTCGCTCCACGCGGATAGGGCCGGCTCGGAGGGTCTTCAGTCAGGTACCGGTGTTCGGGCCGAGGCCGGCGAGGAGTTCGGTCAGGGCTGTTCGTTCGTGGTTCATGTCCGGGTTCGTCGAACGAAGTGCGCGTAGCGCCGTGTCGATCTTGTCATCGATTGCGCTCCAGGCGGACTTGTCCTTTGGCTTCAGGCGCGCTTCGGCGTCGTCCCACGCGGTTTCGAGGTCGCTGATACGGGAGGTGGCGGAGGACTGCTGGCCGGCGTTCAGGCGATCCAGCGTGTCCTGTGTGATGGTCCGGAACTTCGAGAGGTCGCCGAGAGGAGAGGTCTGTGTTGTCTGGCCGGCGCTGGAGGCCAGGCCCGGGGTGCCGCTCTCCAGTGCGGACTTGCGCAGGAAGTATCCCGTCCCCGCGGTGACGAGAATGAGGGCCACCACGACGACCGTCTGCGCCAGGCCGCCCTGTCCCGGCGGTCCTGTTGGCCCTGTCGTCGTGCCGGTGTCGTAGGTCGAGGCGGTCGGGATGACGTCCACTTTCGTCGCCGAGAAATAGACGACGATGCCGATGATCCCGGCCGTGAAGATCACGCTTGTCAGTGTGGCGCCCAGGCCCAGCCCGCCCGCGTCCGGTGACTGGGAGAGGTAGTCACCGATCGACGCGCCGAGCGGCCGGGTCAGAATGTAAATGAGCCAGAAGGCGAGAACGGGGTAGAGCCCGAATCGCCACCCGATGGCGAGAGCGGCGATCAACGCCGCCATGATGATGCCTGTCATCAGGTAGCCGATTCCGAGCACCTCGGCCATGAGATCGCCGGTTGCTGTACCGAGGGCGAAGGTGACGAGAATGGTCAGCCAGTAGAATGCCTCGCGCCGCCGGGTGAAGATCGAGTGGATGGAGAGCGTCTTCTCGGTCAGGTACCACGCGAGGAAGGTGAGCGCGAGAAGGACACCGAAGATCAGAGTGCTCGTTTCCAGCGGCACGCCGAGGTTGTCCGTGAGGTTGTCGGTCACCAGTGTTCCGAATACGCTCACGAATGCCACCGTGAGCCAGTACCTGGCCGGTACATAGCGGCTCGCGGTGAACTGAAGGATCAGGGCGCCGACGAGGAGGACACCGGTGACAACGGATGTCCCGGTCAGACCGATGTCCAGGTCGACGTTCAGGAAGTCGGCGGCCGATTCACCGACCGTCGTACAGAGGACCTTGATGATCCAGAAGAAGATGGTGACTTCTGGGACCTTGCTGAGGGGCCGACGAACCGGCGCGAGAGTGTCGTCTGCGGTGACGAGGCTGCGTTGTGAGGTCATGGGTCTCTTTCTCGGTTCGTCTGTCGCGGTGGGCGGACCGGCGACGGGGGGAGCCGGGGAGGACGGATCGGCCGTGGGGTGTTGCCTGCCGTCCAACCGCGCGGTGCTTCCTCCCCTGTCGACGGCCCGGTGGCCAAGGCGCTGTGGTGTCGATATCCTGCACGTCGCTTCATGTAAGGAAGATGTGAGGGCGTGCGGGCGTCAACCGCGTTCCCGCCCGCGCCTTCACCGTCTACAACATCGTCGGGGGTCTCGTCTGGGCGCTCGGCGTGACGCTGCCAGGATATTCTCTCGGTCGCTCGATCCCGATCGACCACTACATCATCCCCATCGCCCTGGCTGTTGTCCTGCTGTCCGCGATCCCGGTCTGCATGAGCTCGTCCAGCAGCTAAAGAACCGTGGCGACGGCGTCCCGGCGCGACCGGAAAATCGCCCGTCGCCCGGCTCGATGGGGTGATGAGCGACCTGCCGGCCGTCAGTGTGGAATGCTTTCACCCACTGCCGGCAGAACTCGACAACGTCGCCTTGCGAGTAAGAAGGGCGAGCGAGCGGGTTCTGGTCAGAAACTGTCGTGTGGTGTCATAGCGAGCATCATGATTGTCGAGGACGACAGTGGGACCGGTGAGCGGCTGGCCGCTGTGCTTCGTGCGCTGCGCCATGGCAGCGGGCGGTGCCCCGACGGCGCGGCGGCGTTGGCCCGCGCTGCCCGCGGCCCCGTCGACCTGGTGTTGCTGTGATGCACCCAACTCTTATGATCTTGTTCTGATGATCGGCGGCGGTTTGTGTCAACGAAGTGGCCCAACTTTCCGAGTCCGGGACCCACTTAGTGATCTCCGGAGCTCTTGATCGCGGGCGAGTTCTGGCCCCACCCCGGCCTTCCTCGCCGGCGAGTGTGGTCCTCGCTGTCCTTCGCTGTCGAAGCCGGCCCGTTGTCATTGAGTCTGGCCCGTTGGGAGTTCGTGCCAGTAAAGTTGGCCCGGTTCTGATCCTGACGATCTAATTTCGGCCGGGTGCGAGCGGATCCACACCGAGCTGGATGCCCTGTTCGACGCCCTCCTCATCGCCCGCCACGCGGTGGAGCGGCTGAACCTGGGCCTGGCGGGCGTCTGCGCTGGGATTGATCGCAGAGCCTTGACTTCAAGTTCGGTTCAGCTCTTAGCGTCCGGCGTGGACCCCCTACCGAGGAGGAACCATGGCTCGGATTCAGATGCGGCCGGTGCTTGACGACGACCCGGCGGCACACGCCGCGGCCGAGGCGGCCATGGCCCGTCTCGCGACCGAGTTGCAGGAAGGCCTGGACGCCGGCGACGCGGACGTCTATGACCAGTCCTTTGCCGCGGACGTGTTGTGGGGCAGTCCCTACGGCGCCAGCCTGGCTGGCTTCGACGAGTTGATCGCCGTGCATCGTCGGCTCATGGGCGCCCGGGTCGCACCGCGTTCAGAGTTCCAGGTCGTCGCCGTGCGCGCCCCGGCGCCCGGAATCGCGATAGGGCAGATCCGCCGGCGAGCACACGACGGCACCGGGTTCTCGGAGATGGCCCTGTACACCCTGATCGAACGGGACGGCCGGTGGTGGCTGGCCGCCGCGCAGAACACGCCGATCGCCGAGGCGCCGGCATGATCGTGACCCTCGCGCAGGGCCCAGCTCGGACGGGACCGGGTGCTGATCGGTGGCGCGGTCACCCACCGACAGCGCCCGGCCACCGCGGGCGGGATCACCTTCCTCGACATCGAGGACGAGACGGGGATGGTGAACGTGATCTGCATGCTCGGGCTGTGGCAGGGCTACCACCGGGTCGCCCGCGCCAGCCCGGCGCTGCTGATCCGTGGTGTGGTGGAGAAGGCGGACGGTGTGGTCGGCCTGCTCGCCG
>NZ_CAKKTL010000016.1:33050-41963 GCF_920664355.1 Protofrankia sp. CiP1_Cm_nod2 | reverse complement strand
CCGCAGGGCCGACCGCCCCCGCGGCCACCAGCCCCGCGGCTGCCGGTCCCGCGGCTGCCGGTCCCGCGGCTGCCGGTCCCGCGGCTGCCGGTCCCGCCGTCACGGCTCCGGTCACCACCGACGTCCCGAAGGCCCCCGGCACCGTCGACCCGTCGTCCGCGGCGCCCGGAGCCGACGATCCCGCTGAGGCTCCCTCGTCCCGGCCGGCGGGGGAAGCCGTGGCGGCCACGGGCGACGCCGCGAGCGCCGGAGCCGGAGCCGGGACGACCGGGGCTGGCGAGCGGCGGAGCGGGGCGGGGCGGACGGACGGCGTGGAGGAGGCCGCGGGCGGCCACCAGCCGGCAGTCCCCGCCGCTGCGGAGCCGACCGGTGCACCCGGCGCCGGAGCAGCCGGCACCCGCGCCGGCGACGGCCGGCCGAGAGCCATCCACCACTCCGGCACCCCTGCCGGTCGGACCACACCGACGACGGACAGTACCGAGGCATCCGCCCCGGCCGCCCGGGAGGCAGCCGCCGAGGAACCCGTGCCGGGTGATGGCCACGCGCCGCCCGTACGGCCGTTCGCCACCGGCTCCGGCAGCCGTCCCGCCGCCACGGCCCGGCCATCGGGACGGCCGTCCGCGCACGCTCCCCGGGTGGCGGCCGCACCGACAGCACCGACGACACCGACGGTGCCTCCGGCAGCCGCCCAGCCCGGCGTCCAGCCACCGGCGCAGCCGGCAGCCACCTCGGCCAGCACACCGACCGGAACGCCTGGCCCGTCATCACAGCCACCCGCCGTGCAGCCACCCGCCGTCGGCTCCTCGGCGCCGGCTCTCCCGTCAGCGGTGGACGACCCCGCGCCGGCGGCACGCGGCCGGCGGTCGGCACTGCTCCCGGCCCTACGCGGCCCCCGCGGCGGGCGCGAGCTGTGGCCCTGGCAGGAACCCTGGGACGACATCACCGAACTGGCGCCCTGGGAGGAGATTCCCATCCGGGAGTCCCTCGCCGACCGGGTCGCCACACCGCTGGAAGGCTCCTGGCGGATCGCGGTCACCTCGCTGATCGGCGGTTCGGGACGCACCACCGTCACCGCGATGCTCGGAATGACCCTGGCCGGCATCCGCGCCGAGCCCGTGGTCGCCCTCGACATCTCCGGTGATCTGGAACGCGCCACGGCCACCGGCGGCTCCGACGTGAGTATCGAGTTCGGCGCCTCACTCGCGGAACGCGCTGGCGTGCGCCCGCCAGTGACGCTCAGTGATCTGGTCGCGGACGCGATCTCCTACCGGGCCCGCCGCGGCGGCACTCCACGACCGGCCCGGGAGATCCGCTGGCTGATCGGCGGTGACACCAGCCGGACAGCCACACCGGCCCGGGCCATCGCGGGCTTCGACGTCCTGCCCGCCTGCCACCCCACCGGCACCCCCCAGCCCGATCTCCAGCCCGCTGGACGGACCACGCCGGGCCAGACGGCGGCAGCCACCGCCAACGGCGCCGTCCCGGCCGCCGACGACATCGAGGCGCAGCCGGCTCCGCTGGTGGCGGCCGGCATGCCGGGCCCACCCACCACCCAGGTGGTTGCCGCCGGCCTGCGCACCCTGGAACAGGCGTATCAGCTGGTACTCGTCGACACCCCGTTGGACTGGGACGGCCAGTTCGCGTCGATCACGCTCAGCGACGCGGACGTGATTCTGCTGGTCGTACCGGCGCTCCCCGGCGACCTGGCCGAAGCGGCCGCCGCCCTGCGTGGCGCGGCCATCCTGCGTGCCGACCACGCGGGCCCGCGACCAGCGGTGATCGTAGCCGCGATGTCGGTCCGCCGTGGACGCTGGTCGCCGCAGACCCGCTCGGCCGCGGCCAAGCTGGCCCGGCGGGTCGACGCGCTGGTGCGCATCCCGTATGACACACGACTCGACGACGAGATACCCGACCACGCCCACAGCGCTCCCCGGCACGCTCCGGGCTCGCCGCCGCCCGGCGGGCGTCCAGCGATCGTCCTCTCCCGGGTGCGGTGGCGCAGCCGGCGGGCATTTCTCCGGCTGGCCGCGACTGTCGTCGACGCCTGCGACGATCCCGACAGCACGGTTCCTGAGGAAGATGAGAGCGACAACACAACCATCGCCGCCGCCACCACCTCCAAAGATCGCGGTTTGATTCCCGGCGTATGATCCGACGATCTGCGTGCCGGACCGAGTTCAGAAGGGAACAGTGATGATCGTCCATGCTGTGACCGCACAGGCGACGATCGTCCTGGCTCAGGTAGAGGTCAAGCCCGACGACTCCAAGGCCCCTGGGATCAACGCACTCAAAGATCTTGTCAACGGCCTGGCCGCATACGCGGTGATCGCCGCCGTGGCCTCCGTGCTGCTCGGCGGAATCGCCTGGGCGCTCGGCGAGCGGATGGGTCTCGACCGCACCTCAGCAGTCGGCAAGAGCGGCGTACTCGCCGGCTTCGGGCTGGCCTTCCTCGTCGGTGCCACGGCCGCCGTCGTCAACTTCTTTCTCGCTACCGGAGCCTCCGCGTCGTCCGGCGCCGGCAACCAGCCGCAGGGGCTGGACAGGCCAGCCATCATCGAAACGATCGACCTCCAGGAGCCTGTTCAGGCCCTCCGCCACAGCCCGTCTGACTGGTTCTCGTGAAACCTGACGGCTGATGTTGGGATGATGGATCCGCTGCCGTCGCGCGAGTAGTCGCGTCCGAGGCTGTCACACCGAGGGAGGGATGTTGGTCAACCAGGCTGACTGGCCCATGCGCCGTCCCGTCGGCCTCCTGGTGGCAGCCGGAGCGGTGACCATGACGGCCGGCATCCTCATCGGACGCTACGCGATCCCGTCCTCCCCCTCGGTCGGCATCCAGGGGCAGCCCCCGCCACGCGTCGACACCCGTCCGACAGCGACCGCGCCGAACACCGCGCACCCCACCGTGATACCCGCAACCACGCCACCCGGAAGCGGCAGCACCGTGCCTCCCACAGCGCACCCGGCCGCCGGCCAGATACCAGGCATGCCGACCCACATCAACGAGTTCGGCATCCCCGTCGGCTACCCCCACACAGAAGCCGGCGCCATAAGCGCCTGCGGAAACTACGTCGCCGCATATTCTGCTACACATAATCGTGAACCATCGCGAATCCGCGCAATACTTGATTCTATATCCGAGACAACAGCGGTGAACGAACTCGCAAATAACATTATTGAAATTGATAAAAAAAATGCAGTCATCTACAATGTAACTTCAATTAATGATCCAAAAATTGGCTTCAACCATCGCATTCTCGGGTTTGAAGTTCAACAGAAAGCTCCTGATTCAATCACGATCTCCATCTGGTCTTCGGCTAGTTTTGGAAATTATGAAGATGTCGATAAAAAACTACTCCCCCAGATACACTGGGGAACCGATATTTGTACAGTACGCTGG
Source organism: Protofrankia sp. CiP1_Cm_nod2 (assembly GCF_920664355.1). NCBI lineage: Bacteria > Bacillati > Actinomycetota > Actinomycetes > Frankiales > Frankiaceae > Protofrankia > Protofrankia sp. CiP1_Cm_nod2. The sequence goes on along the minus strand of NZ_CAKKTL010000016.1, from coordinate 38,563 downwards.
CTCAAAGACGACTGGAAAATTGTAGATTTTAGCGATGGTCCGGGCGGTCCTTCCATAACAGAAAGAGCTGCCGAGGAATACCAGCGGTTCATATACGTGGGAGGCCTAGGGTCGTGAATGTCCAGGTCGATAGCAGCAACGTACTTGCGATCAGCCTCAACCCTTTCGCTCCACTGAAAGATGCCGCCTCTGATGGCACTAACGGCTTTCTGGATTCGGTGGGTGCCGCCTTTGCGAACATGGCGGCTGACCTGTCTGCTTCCGTTTTCAGTTTTGCAGCGCAGAAAAACGCGATCGATCTGAACCGGGACTACATCGTCAACAACTACAACATCGTCTTCGGTGTTGCCGTCCTGGTCGTGACGGGTCTGTTCATGTGCGCGTGCATCGCGGGGGCGATCCGGGGGGACGCACATCTGCTGGGCCGCTCGCTCGCGTCCACCGGGACGGCGATTTTCGGCTCCTTCGTCATGCTGACCCTGCTGCAGATGGTGCTTTCCGCTGCCGACGGCATGTCCGAGGCGTTCGGTGACGGCGCACCTCTGGGCGCAAGTCTGGTAGCCCAGCTCAGAACTCTCCCCCAGCAGGGGAACTTTGCCCTTGACATGGTTCTGTCACTACTGGTCGCACTGTTCTCGTTCGCGCTCTTCCTGGTTCTCTACATCCGCAAAATAGCAATCATCGCGGTTGCGGTGTTCATCCCGCTGTACCTGGCCGGGCAGCCGGCGATATCGACCCGCGACTGGATGAAGCGGGCCATGGAGATCCTCGCGGCGCTCATCCTGGCCAAGCCGGTCATTTACGCGATCTTCACCCTGGGCGCGAGCATAGCGGGTGACGCGACCGGGTCGGGTATGGACCAGACGCTGACCATTCTCAGCGGTATCGTGGTCATGGCTGCCGCGGTGTTCTCACCGTTCGTCCTGCTACGTGTGATCGGGATGGCTGACGTCCAGCTCATGCAGGTCATCGGCGCGGCGGGCAGGCGCGGCGCGGCGAGTTTCGGCCACGGTGCCGGTGCGCTGCTCGGCTCGTCGTCGCGAGAGACCTTCCGGGGTATCGGCGGGCGGCTGCAGAACCGGCAGCGCAGCGGCTCGGCGGTGGACGCAGGCCGGCCCTTCACCGGCGACCTCGCCCCGGTCGGCACCGGTGTCCCGGCCCGGGCCAGCGGCCGTCGCGGGGCCGGGGTGAGCCCGGCACGGGTCGGCGCGCCTGTCGCCCGGGCCGGCAGCGGGCAACCAGCACGGCCCGCGGCCCGCTCCGCGGAACACGCGAACGTCGGCTCCCCCGCACCACGAACCCGGTCGGCAACCGGCGCGGGCAGCCGGGTCGCGACACCGGCCGCCAACGGCGCCTCCGCGGGGTCTCCCCGCGCTGTTCCGCGGGCGCTACCAGTTGCGGAATCATCACCCAAGGTAACCTCGCCGAGGCCACCCGTCCACCCCACGCGTACCGGGGGAGGCTGAGCAGAGCGTGGTCGCCGAACGCAGTTACCGGTTCGGGCCGCTGGAACGTGGCGGCATCCTGCTCGGTATGCGCTGGCCACAGCTGGGCCTGATGGTCGGCGTGATGCTGTGCGTCCTCGGGGCGCTGCGTTCGCCGGTCATGTTCGCCCCGGGATGGATCGTGCTGGCCGGTGCGCTTGGGTTCATCGCGTTCGTCCGCGTCGACGACCGTAACCTCGATCAGTGGGTACCGATCCTCTTCGGTTTCACCATGCAGAAGGTGATGGGCGAGACGGTGTTCCGCGGGGCGGTGTTCAGGGTCGGCAACAGCTCCGACCACCTGTCCAGGACCGCGCTGCCCGGGCCGCTGTCGTCCCTGGTGATGCTGTCGGTGCCGGTGGGCAACGGCCGTTACGTGGCGGTGGTCAAGGACATCAGGCGGGGGACGTTCACGGCTGTCCTGCAGGTGCAGGGCAGCCAGTTCGCGCTGCTGGAGTCCGGCGACCAGCAGGCCAGGGTGGACGCCTGGGGTGAGCTGCTCGCCGGGCTGACCGTCGGCGGCGGGCGGCTGTCCCGCCTGCAGTGGCTGGAACGCACCCTGCCGGACTCCGGGGACCAGCTGCAACGGCACTGGCGGGTGCGCGGGCAGCACGACGGCTCGTGGGCGGCCGAGGCGTACCAGGAGGTCATCGACGCCGCCGGCCCGGTCGCCCAGCGGCACGAGACCTTCCTGTCGTTCCAGCTGCGCGCCCGCGACGTACGGCGGGCGATCCAACGCGCCGGCGGTGGTGACCACGCGGCCTGCGCGGTCCTGCTCGGCGAGCTGCGCACCATGGAGGCCGCGCTGGCCAGAGCGTCGATCAACACGGTCGGCTGGCTGCCACCGCGCGCCCTGGCCGCGGTGATCCGGACGACCTACGACCCGTACTCGATCGAGATGATCGACGCACGCGGTGGCGCGGTCTCCGACCGGGCCGGCGGGCTCGCGGGGCTGCCGTCGGGTGTCGACCCGGCGATCGCCGGCCCGGTGCGCGCGGTGGCCGGCTGGGACCACTACCGTACCGACTCCGGCTTCCACACCACCTACTGGATCAACGGCTGGCCACGGGTGCCGTCCCCGGCCGCGTTCCTCGCCCCGCTGCTGATGGAGACCACCTGCCGGCGGACGGTCTCCCTGATCGTCGAGCCGATGCCCGGCCGCAAGGCCGAGAAGGCGGTCAACCGCCGCCGGATGGCACACCTGGGTGAACAGCAGATGCGCGACAAGGTCGGTAAGGTCACCACCCAGCGCGACATGGCCGAAGCGTCCGAGGTGGAGCGCCGCGAGCAGGAGCTCATCGCCGGGTTCGGCGCCTTCCGCTTCCACGGGTTCGTGACGGTCTCCGCGGACGACCTCGACAGCCTGGCCGATGCGTGCGGCGAGGCGGAGACGCTGGCGTCCCGCAGCCGGCTGGAGATGGTCCGTCTGGTCGGCGAACAGGATCAGGGGTTCAGCGTCGCCGCTCTGCCGCTGGCCGTGGGGGTGTCATGACACCGCACCGTTCGTCGGGCGGGGCCGGTACCGACCGGGAGACCCATCGCGAGCTGAAGGACCTGCGGCGGGCCGAACGTGAGGCACAGCGCGACGAACGGGCCGCCGCCCGGGCCGAACGGGCGGCGATCCGGCGGGCCCGGATGGCGTTGCGCCGCGGCGAGCAGCCACCGCCCCTCGTCGGCCCGCACGCCGGCCGGACCTTCCACAAGCTGCGCCTGCCAGCCCACATGGAGACGACCGCGCAGATCGCCGGCATCTACCCGTTCGTCGTGGACGCCGGGCTGGACACCCCCGGCATGTACATCGGCCGCCACGTCTGGTCCGGCGACTCCTTCGTCTTCGACGTGTTCGAGCTCTACCGCCAGCAGGTCATCGAGAACCCCAACTTCGCGGTCTTCGGCTCGGTCGGCTCACGCAAGTCGTCCCTGCTCAAGACGCTGATCTCGCGAGGGGCCGCGTTCGGCTACCAGGCGGCGGTGCCCTGCGACCCGAAAGGCGAGTACACCCGGCTGGCCCGCCGGCTGGGCTGCGAGCCGACCTACATCGGCCCGGGCCTGTCCACCCGGCTCAACCCGCTGGACGCCCCGCCACGGCCGCCGGGCATGGCAGACGCGGACTGGTCCCGGGAGGTCAAACGGGCTCGGTCGGCACTGCTGTCCTCGTTGATCGAGACCGCGAAGGGCGTGCCACTCACCCCGTCCGAGCACACCGCTGTCGACCTCGCCCTCGACGTCGTGACCCGGCAGATCACCGGCGCCTCCACCGACCGGCAGGCGACCCCGCTGCTGCCGCACGTCCTGGACGCGATGACGAACCCGTCAGAAGCCGACTGCGCGGCGCTGCCGGTGACCGCGGCCGAACTGCGCGACTCCTCCCGGGACGCGACGCTGACCCTGCGCCGGCTCACCCACGGTGCGCTCGGCGGGCTCTTCGACGGCCCGACCACCTCCCCACTGGACTTCGACCGGCCGATCGCCGTACTCAATCTCGAGCGGGTCCAGGGCTCCGACGAGATGATCGCGCTGATCATGACGTGCGCGCAGGCGTGGATGGAAGCCGCTCTGATGCGCCAGGACGGCGTCCAGCGCTACGTCGTCTACGACGAGTGCTGGCGGCTGATGCGCTTCGCCGGCCTGGTCCGGCGGCTGTCCGCCCAGCAGAAGCTCGCCCGCCAGTGGGGATGCGCGAACGCGATCGTCGCGCACCGGATCTCCGACCTGCTCTCGGCGTCCCCGGACTCCGTCGAGGTGGCCAAGGGCCTGCTCGCCGAGACCGCGATCCGCATTCTGTACAAGCAGGCGTCCGACCAGATCCCGGACACGCAGCGGGCGCTGGACCTCACCGACGTAGCCTCGGACATGCTGCCCCGGCTGGACCCCGGTTTCGCGTTGTGGCTGATCGGGAACCGCGCGTTCTACGTCGAGCACGTCGTCGGCGACCTGGAGATCCCGGTCGTTCTCAACGGATCGAAGATGCACGGCGAGGTCGACAACATCAACCTCGTCCCGGATGATCTCGACCCCGTCATGCTGGACGGCTACGACTACCGCGACCGGGCTGAGTACGATGCCACCGACGACGGCGAGTACGCGGATTACGCTGGCTACGGTCCCGACGCCGGCCACTATGCCGAGCGTGGTGCCCGGTACGGGACGGGCGGCTTCGCCGTCGACGCCCCGCCAGCCGGTCAGGACGAGTTCTCCGCCGAAGAAATGATGGACACCTTTCCCTATGGCCCGCTGTCCCGGGAGATCTAGCCGGCCGCGGGCCGCATGATCGCGCTACCCGTTCCCCGGGCTCCACGGCCGGAACGGGTCGATCGTCTCGGGCTGGCCACCTGGGCCGCCGGGAGGGGAAGCCGGCGGAACATCCGGCCCGTCGATCGGGAGGGGCGTCCCCTGGCCGGGCGGCAGCCCCTGCTGGGCCATCGGCGGCACGGCCGGGCGGGCGGTGGAGGCCACCCTGGGCAGGAGAACGATACCGGGATTGCAGTCGCCGAGTGCCGCCCGGCGGTCACCCAACGACGAGTCGACCAGCACGAAAGCCGTCGGCGGGAGCTGCTGGATCTGCGTCGGCTCGACGCTGAACTCATAGACCCGCTGCAGAACCGCACCGTCCTGATGGGAATCAGTGACCGACAGGCTTTCGGTGCTCTCCCAGAATGCCGACTGGGATACCGTGACCGACCGGCTCCAGCTGCTTGATTTTCCAGCCCTCCCGCGCGAACCGCCGCGGCTCTCGGTCTCGGAGACCGAGACGCTCCCCCCCGTGCTGCTGGACGCCCCCGTGGTGAGGCTGCTGCCGACCTGCCGGGTGACCTGGGAGAAGACGAACTTGTGCCCACGGCCGACGAACTCGGCCGCCCTCTCGGCCTCCCTGGCGTTCCCCAGCCGCATGACGAGGGTGGCGCTGTCGCCCGCGCCGATCAGACGTTCGGTGCCCTCTCCCAGATGCTCGAAAAGATTCACCAGACGTATGCCGGCGTTGGCCGCGTACCGGGCCATGCCCTCCAGCGCGGGCAGTCCCATCCGGTC
>NZ_CAKKTL010000016.1:32066-32624 GCF_920664355.1 Protofrankia sp. CiP1_Cm_nod2 | reverse complement strand
CCGGTGCCGTTTCCTCCCGGCCGGCCAACCGCTCCAGGGAGGCCCGCAGGTAGTGGATTTCCCGCTGGGTTCTTTCATTTTCTCGCCACCCGCCCGCCCGGTCGGCGACGGCGTTCCGCTCCGCGGACGACAGGAGGCCCGGACCGTCGTTCCGCTCGTTCCCCTCCAGCACGCGCAGGCCGGCGGCAAGCCGGCTGAAGGTCAGAGGTGGTTCCAGCCGGGTGGCGACAGCCGCGAGTATCTCGGCGTCGAGCACTCGGAGCGTCGGATCAGCACCCCCGCCACGTCCCACGTCGACGGCATCCGCGAGAAGCTCGGCGGCGTCCTCGGGATCCACACCGTGCAACAGTCCCAGCCCGCCGATATCAGCGGGAAGATCGTCTACCGTGACCGGGCATCCCGCGTCGACCGCGAGCTGGGCCAGACCACCGCCGACTCCGCGCTCACTGAAATCGAGCAGGAGAATGCCGCCACCGGAAGCAAGCGCCGAGGAGCCAACGGTCGCCAGCAGGCCCGCCCAGCCGTCACGAGTGCCACCGAAAACGTCGACCCGGCTCG
>NZ_CAKKTL010000016.1:30579-31626 GCF_920664355.1 Protofrankia sp. CiP1_Cm_nod2 | reverse complement strand
AGATCCGGTGGGGGTGGTTCGTTCCAGACAGGTGGATGGTCGCGGTGGGGGTGCGGGTTGACGCCGGGGTCGACATATTCCCAGCCCCACCGCTCGGCGGGGACGAACAGCCGTCGGGCGAGTTCAGAACCGGGGTGCTCAGAACCGGACATCTGGCTTCATGGATTGCAGCTCCACCTTCTGACGACCGCGATCGTAACGTTCACATCGACTTTGCGCCACCAAGGTCGATATGGTAGGCCAACCTACCATCAAGCACCATCTGTGATGTTGCGAAACAGCCGGTGCGAGCCCGCGCCCGGCCGCCGTGCCGCCCGGCCGCCGTGGGGAAGCCTCAGCCGGCGCCCCGCGTGCTGGGTGCCGCGCTGCTGGCGGGTTGGGGTCCGGCCCGGCAGAGCCCCGGGCAGCCCCGCGTCAGCCTCCAGCTCTGGCTCGTGAACGGCTGGCGGCAGCCGCGGCTGTGGTGGCGGCCGCGCCGAGCAGGACACAGCAGACGCCGGCGGCGGCAACCGGGACGTGTCGGCTCAGCGTGGCAGCGGACAGCCACACGCCGAACCCGAGGACGGCTCCGAGAGCCCCCGCGGCGAACATCGCGGCTCTCTGGCGAGAGCCGTCGCGCAGCAGCCGGCGGGTCGACTCCAGGTAGGCGAGCGCGAACAGGGCAGCCAGCACACCGCCGGCGCCCATGGCGCTGGCCAGCGGTACCTGCCTCGGCTCGATCGTCACCTCCTGGACGCTGCTCCTGCCCGCCCGATCCAGCCGCACCTGCCCGTGGACGGCTCCACCGGCGATCCACCGGGTCAGCGGCGGGGCGGTGACGTCTGTCCGCCAGGGCTCGCCGGCGTTCACCGTCACCGGGCCGCCGGTCGCGGTGCCCAGTGAGATGCCCGCCGCGGACAGCCGTAGGAGCACCGTCACGGTTCCGGGGGCCACTGCCGTGCCGCTGATCTCCACTGGCTCGGCCAGGTCGACCCGCGCGGCCGCGGGCGGGGTGGCCCCGGCCACCTGAATGCCCTCGGCCGCGGCGGGGCCGGTGGGGACGGCCGG
>NZ_CAKKTL010000016.1:29046-30269 GCF_920664355.1 Protofrankia sp. CiP1_Cm_nod2 | reverse complement strand
GGCGCCGGCACCAGGTCGGTCACCAGCACGGACTCCTCACCACGGCCGGACGGGCCGCGCCGGGCCGACGCTTCCAGGGCCGTCCGCACCGCCGGGGAGATGTCCCGTACGGCCAGCCCCGACCGCTCCAGCCAGCCGGGCCCGAACGCCTCGGACGCGGCGGCCGCGACGGACTCCGCGAGCTGTTCGGCGCTCGCCGGCCTGCGCTCGGGATCCCGGGCCAGCCCACGCATGAGAAGCCAGGTGAGCCCGGGCGGCACCTCGCCGCCAGGCGACGGCGGCTCAGCGGTGTCCTGGCGTGCCCGGAACTGGTGGAATCCGCCGTCGGTCGGGTAGGGCAGGTGTCCGGCGAGCAGGTAGTACAGCATCGCCGTAGCCGAATAGATGTCGGTGCGGACGTCCAGGTAGTCGCCGCGGGACTGTTCCGGGGACATGTACCCGGGCGTGCCCGCGATCACGAACCGGCCGTCCCGGGAGGCGAGGGTGGTCTCCCCGCCGATGACCCGGGCCAGCCCGAAGTCGGTCACCTTGACGGTGCCGCGACCGTCGAACATCACGTTGCCGGGTTTGATGTCGCGATGCAGCAGGCCCTGGTCGTGGGCGGCCTGCACCGCGGAGAGAACGGCGAGTACGGCCGCGCAGGACTGTTCCATGGTCAGCCCGATGCGGCGGAAACGCTCCGCGAGCGTCCCCCCGGGGAGGTGTTCTAGCACCAGCGCGCAGACCCGTTCCGGCGTGCCCGTGGCGTCGACGGTCACCTCTTCGTCCGCGTACTCGTAGACCGTGACGATGTGCAGGTGGCTCAGCCGGGCCAGGGCCCGTCCTTCCTCGTTGAACCGCAGCCGCATCTGCGGGTCGGCGGCGATCCGGTTCGGCAGGTGCTTGATGGCGACCGCCCGGTCGAGCCGTGGATCCCGGGCTGCGTAGACGACACCGAACCCGCCACGGCCGAGTTCCCCGCCCAGCCTGTACCGCGGCAGGGCGGCCACCAGCGCCCGTGGGGCCACGGACGGATCGGACACGGACGGGTTGATCGTCACGAGGAGTCGTCCTGACGCGGATGCCAGTCAGCACGGCGGGTGATGGAGGGGTCGGTCTCCTCGTCGAAGAACCGCGCGGGCGGCTGCCACGGCTTTTCGTGCCCGTGCCCGTCCACCTCCACGTCCGGCGGCTGCGGCCGGGCGGCGGACCGGGGCGGTAGCTGCCACGGCTTCCCGTGCCCG
>NZ_CAKKTL010000016.1:26169-28680 GCF_920664355.1 Protofrankia sp. CiP1_Cm_nod2 | reverse complement strand
TCCACCTCCACGCCCGGCGGCTGCGGCCGGACGATGACAGGCCGCGACGGGGCTGTCGGGCCCGGGGCCCGGCTCTCGCCGCTGCCCGGGGGGCCGCCCGCGGAACCACTGGTTGGGGACGGTGTCTGCCTGGCCGCGGCCGTGGTCACCGCGGATGGGCCCGTGGCCGGGTCGGCGGCCGCCACAGGCGCGAGGGCCGGTGTGCCGGCCTGCGTCGGGGTGGGGGCCGGGGTGGGTGTGAGGTACCCCAGCAGGAAGCCGAGCCCCGCGGCTGCCGCGATGAAGGTCAGGTTGGACGATGGCGACGGTGCTGTCACCCGCAACGCCGACAGGCTGACGATCGCGACGAAGCCGGCCCCACACCCGGCGGGCGCGAACCGGACGGCCCGCCGCCACCGGTTGCGGGGGAGACGACGGCGCGCGAGCGCGATCAGCGCGGCAGCCCACAGCAGGGCCGTGACGATCAGCAGGCCCAGCCCGAACATGCCGTATGTGCAGACCAGCGTGCCGCGGATGTCGGCGATCCCCTCGGCCGAGGCGAGGACGTCACGCCTTGCATCACGGAGAGTGACGGACATGGGAGCAGTCCGGTCGCCTGTCCGCGCAGCTCCGCCATGTCGACGTCGACGCTCCAGGCCAGCGAGGCGCCGGCCGGTACGTCCATCCGCACGGCGGTGTCGAAGACGAAGAAGGTCAGGCCCAGCGCCGATCCGCTGACACGGATCGACCGTATCTGGGCGAGCTCGTTCCGGTTGTTACGGACCGTGACAAGAACGCGGGTGGGCCGCTCCGGATCGAGCACGATCCGCCGCCCGGTCACGGAGACCTCGTTGACCACCGCGTCGAGCTGAAGGCCCCCGCTGCCTGCGGCGACGATGCCGCCGGCGGGGCCCCTCGGCCCGTCGCCGGCCGCGGCCATGGCCGGGGCAGGTAACAGGACCAGGACCGTCAGCATCATGATCACCAAAGCGGTGAGTGGCCTCGCGGCTCGCCGCGTCGGCTCCACGACAACAGCCACGACGCCCCCCGGGAATCCACTTTCTGTTGTGACGTCGATGTTACTGTCATCCCGGGAACGGGGCTGCGGCTGGACATGCTGTCCAGTACACGACACGTCGCCGCTCCGTTCGCGGTCGGGGGGCGTCATGCGCTTTTCTTGCCCGGTCTTACGCCGGGCGGGCGTCAGGACCATCCTGACGGCCATCCTGCCGTCGGTGATCCTGCTCGGCATACTCGGCGCGGGGTCCACGGCCGGGCCCACGGCGGCCGCCGCACCCGCCACGGGTACGAGACCGATCCCCATGACCATGGCCGTCGTGGCCGCTCCGAGCAGCAGTGCGCCCGCGCCAAGCCCCACCGCCTGCCCCGAGGGGACTCCGGACGGCTGCCTGTGCCCGGACGGTTCCGTGGTGCCCGGCGGGCGGGAATGCGCACCGCAGCCGTGTCCCACCGGCCAGCAGCGCAACTCGGACGGCGTCTGCGACTATCCGCCATGCCCCGAAGGGCAACAACGCGACGCGAAGGGGATCTGCGACTATCCGCCCTGCCCGGCAGGCCAGGAACGCAACTCGAACGGTGTCTGCGGCTACCCGCCATGCCCCGAAGGGCAGCAACGCGGTAAGGACAACACCTGCGGCTACCCACCATGTCCCGAGGGCCAGCAACGCGGCGATGACGGGACCTGCCGCTATCCGCCGTGCCCGGCCGGGCAACAACGCAACGCGGACGGCGTCTGCGGCTACCCGCCATGCCCCACCGGCCAGGAACGGGACGCGAACGGCACCTGCCGCTACCCGCCGTGCCCGGCCGGCCAGCAACGCGGCACGGACGGGGTCTGCCAGCCGGTCCCCGTGACCTGCCCGGACGGCTCCACCGCCCGCAGCCGGCAGCAGTGCCCGCCGCCACCGATAACCTGCTGGGACGGCAGCACGGCCGCCGCCGGGCAGCAGTGCCCACCGCAGCGCGAGACCTGCGCCGGCGGGGTGACGGTGACGGCCGGGCAGCCGTGCCCGCCGCCGCGGCCCGGGGAGACCTGTCCTGGCGGGACGCCACCGGGCCAGGGCGGCGTCTGCCCACGGCCGTCGGTCTCCTGCCCCGGCGGCCTGTTGGTGCCCGCCGGGCAGCAGTGCCCGCAGCCACCGCCTCCCTGCCCGGCCGGATCCGTGCGGGACGCGTCCGACCGCTGCGTGCCGGTCAGGCCGGAGCCCACGGCCACGCAGCAGCCCGCCCCCGCGCCCTCGCCCGCACCGGCGCTCCCCAGCCCGTTACCCGGGCAGCTGGCGCTGGACAAACCGGTCGTCTCCGGCGGGGACACCCTGTTCGCCACCGGCGCCGGCTGTACGCCGGCTGCCGACGTCGTCATCGTCTCCGAGGACGGCCGGACAATCGGCCGGACGGTCGCGGACGAGAACGGGGAGTTCTCCACGGCCGTGCAGTTCGCCACCTATCGGGCAGGAACCCGTTCGATCACCGCGACCTGCGGTCCGGTCCTACGCTCCGAGGTGGACATGG
>NZ_CAKKTL010000016.1:22284-25787 GCF_920664355.1 Protofrankia sp. CiP1_Cm_nod2 | reverse complement strand
TGCTGTCCAGCTCGACCGGTGGCACGTCCAACACGTTCGTCCTGATGTTGTTCTTCCTGCTCGCCGGCTCTCTCGTGGTACGCCATCAGATCGGCCAGAGCATCTGACCGGAGTACCAGGCCGGCGGCGGGCGGGCCGGCGGCGGGCGGGCCGGCGGCGGGCGACGTGGAACGATCTGATGGCGGACGGCATGAACCGCGAGCGGCGACCGTCGGGAACCGAACAACGGGAACGGCCGGCCGGGGAGCACACGCCGGCCGACGCGGCGGGAGACGGACCGCCGGGAAGAACGGGAAGGAAGGACGGGAGCGGCGGCGCGGGCAAGGGATGGGCGGTGGCCGTGTACCACCGCTACCCACGCCGCCGCTCCCGTCTCGGCCCGACACCGGAAGGCCCTCCAGGGCCCCCGGCAGCGCGTTTGTTTCTCCGTCGCGCCTGTGGAGCCCCGCACCCTGAGGCATTCAGGGGAACGGGCACCATCGGTGTCGGTTCACCCGGCGGCCGGGGCACTGTCAGCCGGCGGCCGGGGAGTTGGGAACAAGGCTCTGCGCGGTGCTCGGGAACACCATTGTTCCGGAGCGCCTTCATTCAGGAACATTTTCGTTCAGGAACGGCGTAGTTCGAGAAATCTTCGTTCAGGAACGCTGTCGTTCGGACCGGCCGGGCCGCCCGTCCACCGGTCGAGCCGGATCCGGATACCGCGGCGGTCAGGCCCCGGCGGTGAGCCAGGCGCGCGTGACGGATCGGCGTGACAACTGTCGCACGGACAGCTCCGACAGCGACGGCTCGTCCGGCACGGCCCGTTCCTCGCAGGACATCGCGGTGTTCTGGACCCTGCCCCAGATGATGCTCCGGCATTCGTCGGCGCCCACCACAAGAGATGTACGGGTATGCGGGTCAAACACCTCGACGTGGCCGTCGAAACCTGGCGCGAGAATCCTGAAATGGCTCCACAGGTGTGCCGTGTAGGTGTCCGCGAACTTACCGAGAAGTTCTCCGTCGGCGTCCAGGACGAGTATTCTCTTACCCATTTCAACACCCTTCGCCGGTGATCCGAACAGTGCCGGGTGGCTGGCCTGGGAGCAGCTTACGACAAGCCTGCGGGATTCGCATATATCGAGTTTTCCGCTATTCCCGGGGCCGGATTCCGGTGGTACCGGAAAGCCATTCCGCCGGCGCCGGCCCGGCCAGTCACCGCCGGACTGATTCGAGGCGCCTGTACCGGCCCGGAACGTACAACGGCCGGCGAACACCACGGCGGCCGGAGTCGGCACGCGGTATTCCGTCCCGGACGCAACAAGCTGGTGCGGTATCCCCGCCGGCCCGGGAGGACAGCCACCGGTAGTCCGGCCCGGCCCGAACAGGGCCCCCTGATCATATGCCGGCCGGCCGGCGACATATACCCGCGCGGAGTGTTACCTGCCCGTCCCGCTGGGACCGGCACGGCGGCGGAACCGCTCACGACCGGCCGGCGGGGCCTGTCTGATCGCCGACCCTATCAGGACATCGCCCGTTTACCGGCGAACCGGCACTCCGGGACAAAACCCCCTCACCGGTGGACGCCCCGGCGTGCCCTGACGCGCCAACGGCGCGGGCCAGGACCGGCCATCAGCCCGCCCGACGGCCCCGTCCGGCAACCGGCGCCCTGTCCATCCACCACTGTGCCCATCCACCACTGTGTCCATCCCACTGTGCCCATCCACCGCCGTGTCCACGCACCACTGTGCCCGACAGCGGCGGGGCCCACGGTGCGCAAGGGCCGGCCGAAGGACCAAAGGACCGGCGTCAGCGGCCCGGTATCCCCGTGGGGCAGTGCCGCCCCGGTATTCCCATAGGGGCCCCGTGCCGGCCCCGGTATCCCTGTAGGAGCATCAGCCGGCCCGGTGTCCCGCAGGGCCCGTCAGCGGCCCAGTATCCCCCGCAGCCTGGACATCGCCGGCCAGGTCGGAGCCGGCCCGTCCACCGGATACGGCGGGAAGGCCCGCTCGGCGACGTCCACCAGAATGGCGACGTCCAGGGGCTTCAGTACGACACCGGCGGTGAGGATGTAGTCGGCGACCCCGGCCGCCGGCAGCAGCACCACACCGTCGAGCAGGGCGAGCCCGTGCGGCAGCTCGGCACGGGAGAACGCGACCACCGGCTGGGCCTGCAGCTGCCAGCCGTCCGGAAGATCGGCCACCAGGTGGCCGGTGACCTCCTCGCTCATCCACGCGACCAGGCCGAGCATGGCGCGCAACGGCACCTTGCCGGCCCACAGCCCGGCCCGGTTCTGGCGCAGCGGCCCGCGGTGGGCATCCGTCTCGACGACCCACGCCCCGGACGGGCCGATCACCAGATGGTCGACGTTGCCGGCGGAGTCCGCGAGCGCGCGGTCGTGCAGGACCGTGTAGCCGGCCCGGACGAGGCGGTCGAGGGCGCGGGCCGTGCGGCGCTCGGCCTCGGCGTCGTGCCGCCAGGACTCGATCTCCGACGGGGAACGCAGGAAGCGCGCCGCGGCGGCGACGAGGACGACCAGGACGGCCCCGAGGACCATCTGCAGCACGACCAGCACGGACAGGCCCGCCATGGCACCGAGCACGCCGACGGCGGCCGCGGCCAGCGCGGCGGCCACAGCCGCGGTGACGGCCGCTCGTGTCAGGCGGTCCTTACGTTCGGCCATGTACAGCTCCCTGCGGCGCAGGTACTCCGCCATGGCCGACCGTCCTGGCCACTGCCTTTCCGGCATCCCGGTCGTCACCGCCTTCCGGTCGCCCTGTTTCCCGCCGCTCCGTCGCGCCGGCCTGGCCCGCGTGACGCGGGAGCTGGCATGGTTCGGGACCCGCATGGCGCGGGATCCGTCACCTCCACCGTTGACGCACGGGCCGGCGCGGAACGTGCTCCGTCCTCGGTCCGTCCTCGGTCCGTCCTCGGTCCGGCCCCGTACGACCGCATGCGGCTGCGCCTGCCCCATGCGCGTCGCACATTGACCATCACCGAGTGTGCCGCGACACGGTCACCGAACGCCACAGCAAACCAACTATGCGACGGCCACCATTTCATAAAAATCGCAACAGTCGTCCAACATGACACATACTTACACCCTGACCCAACGGTGCCCAGGCCGGGCGCCACAGAGCCCGAAAGGGCGCCCGCTCCGGGCGCCACACAGCCTGAAAGGGTGCCCGGAGCCGACGTCGCCCAGCCTGGACGCCGCACACGCCTCCCATCAGACTCCGGACGATGACCGAACTTTCCGGTGTGAGGGGGGTCGGGTGATGGGCACAATCCGACAGCGGCCCTTCGATGTGCGCCACATCGTTCGCGCATCGGTAACTACCGGGCAACACCCTGCTGTGAAGGTCTGGTCAAAGGGCCGGAAAGTCCACGACGCGGCGGAACGGAGCCACCTGACCCGCACCGACCGCCATCGGCCCGTACCTCGACCCGCGGCCAGCGACCCTGGCCGGTCCGGACCTGGAGGGTTCATGAAACGGACACCGGCAGCCATGCCAGCACCCGGCCCC
>NZ_CAKKTL010000016.1:4878-21707 GCF_920664355.1 Protofrankia sp. CiP1_Cm_nod2 | reverse complement strand
GGCCCTTGTTGTACCAACGGCAAGATCCGCACCGACGACAGGAACCAGCATGACGGCGGGCTCCGCGCCGACGACGAGATCCGTTCACCGGAGGACGTCCACCGTTACGCGCACCTGACCTGCCTGACCGATCAGCCTGCCGGCAGCGTCGGTATCGAGACCGAGTGGTTCGTCGTCGACATCGCCTCCCCGGCACTGCCGGTGCCCCCCGGCCGCACGCTGGCGGCGCTCACCGGCGACCCGTCACCGGAAGGGCTGTCACCGGAAGGACCGCGGCAGGGAGAGAAAGCGTCCCCCCGGACCTTCCCGGAGCCGGTGGACGATCTGTTCCTGCCCGGGGGGACCCGGATCACCTTCGAGCCTGGCGGCCAGCTCGAACTGTCCGCCCCGCCCCTGCCGCTGCCGGACGCGCTGGCGCGGACCGCCGCCGATCTCACCGCGGTGCGCGCCATGCTCGCCGACGCCGGGCTCGCCCTGGCCGCGATGGGCACCGATCCGCTGCGGCCACCGCGCCGCCTGTTGCACGCCCCCCGCTACGTGGCCATGCAGCAGTACTTCCGGCGGACGGACGGCGGCCGGGCCGGCGAGGCGATGATGTGCTCGACCGCGTCCGTCCAGGTCAACCTGGACGCGGGCAGCGCGGCGCAGTGGGGCCGGCGCTTCGAGCTGGCGCACGCCCTCGGGCCGGTGCTGGTGGCCATGTTCGCCGCCTCCCCGGTGCTGGGCGGGACGGCGACCGGGTGGCGTTCCACCCGGCAGTCGCTGTGGGCGGACATCGACCCGAGCCGGACCTCCCCGGTGGCCGCCCCCCACCGGCCGGATCCGGCGACGGCCTGGGCGGACTACCTGCTGGCGGCCAGGATCATGCTGGTGCGGCTGCCCGACGGTGACTTCCGGCTCGCCCGGGACGGATCGACGTTCGCCGACTGGGTGGCCGGCGCCGGCCCGGTGGCGCGGCCACCGACAGTCGCGGACCTGCGCTATCACGCGACCACGGTGTTCCCGCCGGTACGTCCGCGTGGCTGGCTGGAACTGCGCTACCTCGACGCGGCACCGGCCGGCAACTGGCCGGTGGCGGTCGCGGTGACCACCGCCCTGCTCGACGACCCCCGCGCCGCGGACACGGCGGCCGACGCGTGCGAGCCCGTGGCCGGCCGCTGGCTGACCGCGGCCACGCTGGGGCTGCGTGACGACATGCTGCACCGGGCGGCGCGGCGGTGCGCGGGCGCGGCCCGGGACGCGCTGGGACGCCTGGGTGTCGACGGCGCCCTGCTCGCCGCCGTCGACACCTATCTCGAGACCTACGCCGAGCCGGGCCGCTGCCCCGCCGACGATCTCCTCGACCGGCTGCCGGCCGGCGGCCCGCTGGGCCTGCTCCAGGCCGAGATCGACGCCGGGGCCAACGCCGGGACCGGCACCTGCGCCGTCCTCGGGGGCAGCGCTGGCGCCGGCCACGAGCGTGCGAGCATCCGGCCACAGGCGGCGGCTCGATGACCATCCAGCTGGTCACCGAGCTGGCCACCCCATCGACCATCCGGCCGACCGCTCAGCCGACCACCCGGCCGACCACCCAGCCGACCACCCAGCCGACCATCCAGCCGACCATCGACGGGATCGTCCGGGCGCTCGCGGACAGCCGGGCCCGCAGCCTCGCCTACACCGATCTCGGCGACGACGACCTGCGGCGCCAGCACTCGCCACTGATGTCACCACTGGTCTGGGACCTCGCCCACATCGGCAACTACGAGGAGTCGTGGCTGCTGCGGGCGGTCGCGGGCAGCCGGCCGCTGCGGCCGGGCATCGACGACATCTACGACGCGTTCCGCCACCCCCGGGCGGACCGGCCGGCTCTGCCGCTGCTCGGCCCGGCGCAGGCCAGGTCCTACCTCGACGAGGTGCGCGGCGCCGTACTGGACGTCCTGGCGCGGCTCGGCCCGGACGCGCTGCTGACACCGGCCACCTGGATGGCCAGCGACGGCGGGCCGTCCCCGCGGATGGCCGACATGGTCGGCGCGCCCGGGCCGGGCTCACGCGCGGCGCTGCTGGCCGGCGGGTTCGTCTACGGGCTGGTGGTCCAGCACGAGCACCAGCACGACGAGACGATGCTCGCCACCCACCAGCTCCGCGCGGGTGCCCCGGTCATCGGTGACCGGGCCACGCTGCCGCCCGGCCGGCCGGTGCCCGCGGCGGAGGTCCTGATACCGGCCGGCGAGTTCACGATGGGCACCGACGGCGACACCGCCGGCACGTCCTGGGCGTACGACAACGAACGCCCCGCTCACCGGGTGTACGTACCGGCGTTCTTCATCGGCACACTGCCGGTCTCCAACGCCGCGCACGCGGCGTTCATCGAGGACGGTGGCTATCACGACGAACGCCTGTGGCCGGCCGCCGGCTGGGCGTGGCGGTGCCGGGCGGGCCTGACCGCCCCACAGTTCTGGCGCCGCGAGGGCGGCACCTGGATCCACCGCCGGTTCGGCCGGGACGAGCCGGTCCCGATGGACGAGCCCGTCCAGCATGTCTGCTGGTACGAGGCGCAGGCGCACGCGCGCTGGGCGGGCCGGCGGCTGCCCACCGAGGCCGAGTGGGAGAAGGCGTGCGCGCACGATCCCGTCACCGGGCGTTCGCGACGTTTTCCCTGGGGGGACAGCGAGCCGACGCCGCGGCGGGCCAACCTGGGCCAGGCGGCCACCCGCCCCGCACCGCTGGGGGCGTACCCGGCCGGCGCGAGCGCGTACGGCGTCGAGCAGATGATCGGTGACGTGTGGGAGTGGACGGCCGGGGATTTCGTGGGCTACCCGGGTTTCCGGTCGTTCCCCTACCGCGAGTACAGCGAGGTGTTCTTCCCACCCGCGGCCGGCGCCGGCGAAGAGCCGCCCGCCGGGGCGGCCGGGCACGCCGGGGCGAACGGTGCCGCTGGGGCGGTCGGGGCGGTCGGGGCGGTCGATGTCACCGAGTACGCCGGGTTCAAGGTGCTGCGCGGTGGCTCCTGGGCGACGCATCACAGCACCGCTAGGGCTACTTTCCGTAACTGGGACCACCCGATCCGCCGGCAGATCTTCGCCGGCTTCCGGCTCGCGCGCGACGCCTGACAAACCGCGCCACCGTGGAAGCCAGCAGGCCGCGGGAGGTGCGGCCGCGCCTCCCGCGCACCCTGGCCACCAGATCCGGTCATCGAACCCGGCTACCGAACCCGGCCATCGAAGCTAACCATCGAAGCTGGTCACCGACGATGACGAGCAAAGAGCCCGATACTGAGGGAAGAAGGATGATTCCGGTTGTGTCGTCACATGGCGTGGCTGGGGACACCACGGACACTGGCCTCGCTCCTGCATGATCCTCCGCACGGCCTGCTGCGCCAGGCCTGGGAGCCGCGGCGGATGCTGCACGGCCGGATCAACGCCGACGGCTTCGGCGCCGGATGGTACGCCCCTGAGATTCGCACGGAGCCGGCCCGCTACCGCCGCGCCGTCCCGATCTGGACCGACGCCTCGTTCGCGTCCCTCGCCGGCGTGATCAGTTCGGGCTGCGTGCTGGCCGCGGTCCGCAACGCCACCGTCGGCATGCCCGTCGAGGAGACCGCGACCGCGCCGTACACCGATGGGCGGTACCTGCTCAGCCACAACGGACGGGTGGATCTCACGGTGCCGCTGGGCCTGCTGCGGGGCGCGCGGGGAGCGCCGGTGCCCGACTCGCGCTGTGACTCCGCGCTGCTGGCGGCCGTGGTGTGGCAGCGGCTGGCCGCGGGCGCGCGTCTCGCGGACGCCGTCGCGGAGGTCGTCGTCGCGGCGGGCAGGAGGGACGGCGCGGCCCGTCTCAATCTTTTGGTAACCGACGGATCGCAAATAGTGGCGACAACCTGGGGTGAAACCCTGTCGTACCGCGTGTCCGGCCGCGAGAACACCGGAATCGGCATCGAGGCCAGCACAGAGAGCGATATGGAGTCCGGCGGCGGAGTCGAGGTGGCCAGCGAACCCAGCGATGACGGAGACGGATGGATCGATCTCGATGATCATCAATTGCTCGTAGCTGACACACGCAATGTCATCGTCAGTAATTTGACCTGAGATTCAGCTACTCTCGGTTGCATTAACGCTCCCGGAGGTTACAGCTCATGACAGCGTCCAGCACCGGTCTCACCAATGTCGGTTCCGCCAGGGGCGATCTCGACCCGAAAATCGTCTTCGATCGGCATCTCACCGCGTCCGACCGGACCACGGCACTGACCAGGGACGTCGGCACCGGGCTCACGTCGAATCCGAAGGAACTACCACCCAAGTGGTTCTACGATGCCAACGGGAGCATGCTCTTCGACGCCATCACCCGGTTGCCCGAGTACTATCCCACCCGGGCCGAACGGGCGATTCTGGCCAGCCACGTCCGCGAGATCGCCGTGATGTCACGGGCGGACACCCTCGTCGAGCTCGGCTCCGGGACCTCCGCCAAGACCCGCCTGCTGCTCGACGCCCTCCAGCGCGGCGGCTACCTGCGCGGGTTCGTCCCGTTCGACGTGGACGACTCCGTGCTCTCCCAGGCCGCGGCCGCGATCCGGCAGGAATACCCGGCGGTGAGCGTGCACGCGATCGTCGGCGATTTCGAACGTCATCTCCACCTGCTGCCCGACGCCAGCCGCCGCCTGGTCGCGTTTCTCGGCGGGACGATCGGCAATCTCGCGCCCGCGGCCCGGCACACATTCCTCACCAGCATGCGTGCCCACCTGAAAAGTGACGACATGCTGCTGCTGGGCTGCGACCTGGTCAAGGATCCAGCCCGGCTGGTGGCCGCCTACGACGACAGCGCCGGCGTCACGGCCGCGTTCAACCGCAACGTCCTGTCGGTCATCAATCACGAACTCGACGCCGACTTCGACCCGCGCGGGTTCGCCCATGTGGCCCGGTGGGACGCGGCGAACTCCTGGATCGAGATGCGCCTGCGCTCCGTCCGCGACCAGCGGGTCCGTGTCGGCGCGCTGGGCCTGTCGGTGTCCTTCGCCGAGGACGAGCAGATGCGCACCGAGATCAGCGCCAAGTTCACCCGGGACGGCCTGGCCACCGAGGCCGCCGCGGCGGGCCTGGCCATGGTCCGCTGGTGGACCGACCCCGCCGGTGACTTCGGGCTCGCTCTCGCCGTCCCCGCCTGACAACTCCGGCCGGCAGGGCCCGGCAGGCAAGGACCAGCGCCTGCCGGGCTCGGCGGGCCGGGCCCGGCAGGCAGGGCCCGGCCGACGAGCCGGACCCGCTGACCAGGCGGCGAGCCCCGGTCAGCCGCCGGCCAGGGAGACGTCGCGGGCGCCACCGGTGGACGCCGAGGTCGCCATCGCCGCGTAGGCCCGCAGCGCCGCCGACACCGGGCGCTGGCGCTCCTTCGGCCGGTAGCCGCCGGCGGCCTCCACCTCGGCCCGCCGCGCGGCGAGCTCGTCGGCGTCCACCAGCAGGTCCAGCCGGCGGGCCGGGATGTCGATCTCGATGATGTCACCGTCGCGGACGAGCGCGATCGCGCCGCCGTGCGCGGCCTCGGGCGAGACGTGGCCGATGGACAGGCCCGCCGAGCCGCCGGAGAACCGGCCGTCGGTGACCAGCGCGCACCGCGGGCCGAGCCCGCGGGCCTTGAGGAAGGCCGTCGGGTACAGCATCTCCTGCATGCCGGGGCCGCCGCGCGGGCCCTCGTAGCGGATGATCAGCACGTCACCGGGAGTGACCCGCTTCGACAGGATCGCCTCCACCGCCTCCTCCTGGCTCTCCAGCACCAGGGCGGGGCCGCGGAAGGTCAGCCGGCCGGCTTCCACCCCGGCGGTCTTGAGCACGGCGCCGTCCGGCGCCAGTGACCCGCGCAGCACCGCCAGGCCGCCGTCGGCGGAATAGGCGTGCGCGACGTCGCGGATGCAGCCGGCGGCGGCGTCGGTGTCCAGCGACTCCCAGCGGGCCGTGGACGAGAACGGCTCGATCGTGCGCACGCCGCCCGGGGCGGCGTGGAAGAGCTCCACCGCCTCCGGTGCCGGGCCCGGCCGGCGGACGTCCCAGTGGGTGAGGAACTCCGCCAGGCTCGCGGCGTGCACCGAGTGGACGTCGTGGCGCAGCAGGCCGGCCCGGTCGAGCTCGCCGAGGATGGCCGGGATGCCACCGGCGCGGTGGACGTCCTCCATGTGGTAGTCCGAGCTCGGCGCCACCTTGCACAGGCACGGCACCGTGCGGGAGATCTCGTCGATGTCGTCGAGGGTGACCGCCACCCCGGCCTCGGCCGCGGCGGCCAGCAGGTGCAGCACGGTGTTGGTCGAGCCACCCATGGCCACGTCCACGGCGAAGGCGTTGCGGAAGGCCGAGGCGCTCGCGATCGAGCGCGGCAGCACCGTGTCGTCGTCCTTGTCGTACCAGCGCTTCGCGAGATCCACCACCGTGCGCCCGGCGCGGACGAACAGGTCACGGCGGGCCGCGGAGGTGGCGAGCGTGGAGCCGTTGCCGGGCAGCGCGAGCCCGAGCGCCTCGGTCAGGCAGTTCATCGAGTTCGCGGTGAACATCCCGGAGCAGGACCCGCAGGTGGGGCAGGCGGAGCGTTCCACCGCGTCCAGCTCGGCGTCCCCGACCGCGGGGTCGACGGAGGCCGCGATCGCGGAGATGAGGTCCAGCCCCGAGCGGACCACCCCGCCGCTGACGACCGCCCGGCCGGACTCCATCGCCCCGCCGGAGACGAACACGGCCGGGATGTTCAGCCGCAGGGCGGCCAGCAGCATCCCAGGAGTGATCTTGTCGCAGTTCGAGATGCAGACGAGCGCGTCCGCGCAGTGCGCGTTCACCATGTACTCGACGCTGTCGGCGATGATCTCGCGGGACGGCAGCGAGTAGAGCATGCCGCCGTGGCCCATGGCGATACCGTCGTCGACCGCGATCGTGTGGAACTCCCGGCCCACGCCGCCGGCCTCGGCGACCGCGTCCGACACGATCCGGCCGAGGTCGCGCAGGTGCACGTGGCCGGGCACGAACTCGGTGAAGCTGTTCGCGATCGCCACGATCGGCTTGCCGAAGTCGCTGTCGGTCATGCCGGTGGCGCGCCACAGCGCGCGGGCACCGGCCATGTTGCGACCGTGGGTGGTGGTACGGGAACGCAGAACAGGCATCGGGCAGTCCTCACGGCGATCGATCGGCGCGGACGTGGGTCACGCCGGGGCCGCGGGCACACCCGTACCGGGCATCAGGTGCCAGGCATCAAGCCGCTCGAAAGCCGCCGGAACCCGCCTGCCGGGCCCCACCCGTCCACTTCAAGCCTAACGCTCGTCGTGTTCGAAGCCGCGCGGGCCACCGCGGCGCGGCCACCACCGGCCGCCCAGCCCGCCGAAGCGGCCGGGGCCACCGGGGCCGCCATGGCGCAGCCGCCACCGCCGCCACTGGCGCTGGACCAGCCACACGACCACGAAGGACGCGGCCGTGCCCAGCAGCGGGGCCACATCGTGGTCGCGAGGGCCGGTCACGTACCCGACGGTCCCGTCGGAGTGCTGGACCCGCTGGCTCGTCCGCGTCCCGAGCACGAGCAGGAACAGGCTGACGACGGTGATGATCGCGTATCCCGTCCGGAAAAGGGTCTGGACGCCGACCCGGCGGCGCGCGACCGCGCCACGGAAGAGCAGCGCCGGGACCATCCAGCCCAGAAAGCCGAAGACGACCGCGAACACCGGCGCGAAGAAGAAATAGCTGGCGAAGGTGCTCACGACAGCTCGGTCACGTGCTCCACGCTCGGCGGCTGCGCGAAGAAGGGACCCAGCGCCGCCCGCCAACGGGTGAACCGGTCGGAGGTGCGGAAGGTCACCAGGTGCGCGTCCAGGTTCTCCCATTCGACGAACAGGACGAACCGGGACGGCGTCTCCACCCCGCGGGCCAGCCGCGCCGACCGGCAGCCGGGGCAGGTGGTGATCTCGGTAACGACGCGGCGGTAGGCGTCGGCGAACGCCTCCTCCTGGCCGGGCACGACGTCGAAACGGGCGACTTCCAGCACCGGCGAGCCCTGGGCGCCGTCCTCGGCAGCGGTCATGGCCCAAGTCTGGCATGCGCGGGTCCGGCCCGAGCGCTCCGGTCGCCCGAATCCCGGTCGCCCGGTCGCCCGATCCCCGGAAAACAGAAAAGACGCGGACGGAAGGCGCGGGCGGGTAGCCCGCCGTCCCCCGCCCACGCTTTCCGTCCGGGGCCAGGCCCTGCCCGGCCCCGGACGGAAAGGAGAGCCGCTTCTATGTTCAGGCATCCTTTCTCACGACCTGCTTTTCCCCCCTGGGATGGCCGGAGTTCTCCCGCGGGTGGCCGGAGTTCTCCCGCGAGTGGCCGGAGTTCTCCTCGGCGGGGTGGGCGGGCTGTCCGGCCGGCACCGAATCCGGCCGCTGCCGGCGGAGCCGGCGCCAGCCGGGCCGACGCTTGTCACCTGCTGGAACCAGCGCCGCGCTGCCCCGTAGCAGCCGCGGGCCGACCAGCATGGCGATGCTGGCTGTCACGCTCCGCGTGACATCGTCCGGCCCGGACACCGTGGCGGCGATGGAGGCAAGGCCTGCGATACCCACCGTCACGACCGCGAGGACGGCCGCGACCAGCAGCCGGCCGCTGACGAGCGCGATCCCGCTGAGCACTACGCCAATCATGATCATCGCGTTCGTGGACGGTAGTGTGATCGACTGGCTGCCGTCCGCCAGCGCCACTGCCGCGGCGGACACCTGGGTGGTCATCGCTCCTCCCGCCGGGGCTGGTCGACAACGTGGATCCGGAAGCTGGATACCAAGCGGTTACCTGTCTGGAACAGCGGACGCGGGAGAAGGACTATTGTCGAGGACGGTCCGTTCTCCCACCGGGGCCAACCGGGGTGCGGGTCAGACTGGTCCGGTTCGGCGGGCGGGTGCGCCAACACCCTCCCGCCGACCGCGCCGGGCGAGCTGCCCGACATGGTCGTTGTTTCCGAATAGATGCTCATTGCTACCTTTCCACATCTCTCCCGTGTCTCTCAGGAATCTCAGGACTCTCAGGAATCGTCTTGCGCGGCCGCGGGATCCGGGATCGCATGGACCGCCGCCCCGGTCCGCGCGGGCGCTGGCCGAAGAGCGCGCGAGTATGGTTCACCCCGCCCGCCCGAGGGCCTGGAAAGCCCGGAGACGACGAAGAGCGGCCCACCCCTGAGATCAGGTGAATCCGCCCACCGGGACGCGCCGGAGCGTCCTCATGCCATACGCATAATCAGGAGTGGCCCAGCGCCCGGCGGCCCTCGGATGAACCCGCGAACCGACACCTGATCAGGCCAGGGCATCGGTCTCGCGGTTCGCGGACTCTGCCTCATAGCGCCACATCCCTGAGAAGGAGGGGCCGCCTCGCTGCGGCGAGATGCCTCCACTATGCAGACCAAACTGTGGTAACGCAAGAACTATTCATGAAGATCGAACAATTCATAATCCACCCACCCACAAGGGCGGATGGATAAATGATCTTGATGATTCGCCGCTCCCACGCGCCCGCTCCCGGACCGGAGCCCAGTCGGGCAAGCAGCCCAGCAGGCCGGCTAGGATGCTGGTCAGCCCCCACAAGAGGCGAGCCATTCGTCGATGCTCCAGTCGGCCAGCCCACCCGCATAGCCGACGACTCGACGAGCATAGACGACCCGCCGGCGTCCGGAGGAAGATGAGTAGGGCCTCCGCGACCCCGGGAGTCGGGAACCCGGCCCCGCGGGCCTTGCGGGCTCTGTTCCCGCAGCCCCGGCGCGAAAACACGATCGCGCCGACCATGACCCGCCGGACACCGGGCCGTTCCGCCCTGCCCTTCATCGCGACCAGGAGCCACCGTGAGCACCAGCACGCCAGGTATAGTCATTGCTACATCCTGCGACTATTCGGGAAGTTGTCCAACCGTCTACCAGGAGGGCCCCGATACCGTCCTGGTACAGGGATACGTGGTCAACTCCGGTCACAACATGCCGGACGGCGAGTCCATGGTCCGCATCCCGGTCGCGCTCCTGCGCCAGGCCGCCCAGGCGCTCCAGGCCTGACCGGCCCCCGGCCAGCTCACCCACACGGCCTGAAGGAACCCCGCACACGACGAACCCGCGCACGAGCCGCCGCGGCGGCGCGAACATCACCCGTCACCGCGCCGCTGTCATTCCGGCCAGCCAGGGAGCTGGGCCGCTCGGATCTCCGGACCAACTCGGAAGGGTATGGCATGAGGAACCTCCCGGACGACGACGCGTCAGGCCGAGCGGCCGGGGCGCAGCTGGGAGCCGAACTCGCGGCCCTGCGGCACCGGCACCGGCTCAGCGGCCAGGAGCTCGCCGGCCGGACCGGGATGAGCCAGTCCAAAATCTCCCGGATAGAGACCGGCGCGGTCACACCCGGCCCTGACGACGTCGAGGCAATCGTGCGTGCCCTCAACGAGCCGGAGCCTGTGGTGTCGCAGTTCCGGCAGGCCGCCGAACGCCTTGTGTCCGGCGCGGACCCGGTCATCGACCCCAGCCCCTACATCGGCCGCTTCCAGCCCCAGTACCTTGAGCACGAGTCCGCCGCCCAGGTCGTCCGCTTCTTCCAGCCGACCCTCGTGCCCGGCCTGTTGCAGACGAGCGAGTACGCACAGGCGATCATCCTGCGTTTCTGCGAGCTGTTCGACATCGACTACCTCGCCGAGGGCGCCCAGGCGGTCGCCCTGCGGATGGAACGGCAGCGCATCCTCTACGACGAACGGCGGACCTTCTACTTCGTGCTGCTGGAGTCGGTACTCGCCTATCCGGTGGCGGCACCCGCGGCCATGATCGCCCAAATCGACCGCATCCGGGATCTCGCGGACAGCCGGCCGAACATCACCATCGCTCTGGTCCCCAACGGGACCGAGCTCGTGGTGCCGCCGTCCAGCAGCATAGAAATACTGGACGAGAACCGCGCGCTCACCGAGGCGATACTGTCCGTGGTGTCGCACAAGAAGCCCGAAACCGTCCGGGTTCTTCTCCGGATCTTCGCTGAGCTCGAGAGCAAGGCGACCACCGACATCAACCCGATCCTCGACCGCCACCGCCGCGCCTACATCGACCAGATCCTCTCCGAACAACGCTGACCACACGCCCCGGGCCCGGCAGGGCAACCGCCGCGAGCCCGGTGGCAAGGCCGTGCTGGGCGAAGCCCACTTACCCGACGCCGTCGTGTCCTCGGGCCCGACCACCCCGACACCCTCACCTCGGCCTACAACCTCGTCGTCTATCTGGGCAGACTCGGCCGATATCAGGATGCCCGCGCCCTTGGCGAGGACATTCTGGCCAGACGCCGCCGGATCCTCGGCCCTCGTCACCGCGACACCCTCGGCGCCGAGGAAGCCCTCCAATGGTGGATCCACCAGGAATCGGCTGCTGGATGATGGACTACTACCTTGCCCCGCGGCTGGCACCGAACGGAAGTGGCGCTGGTCTGTCCGCGACCGCCGCCGGCATCGCCGCTGCCGCGGACAACGAACCGGAGGAAGCCAACCGGCGGATGCGGACAGCGCCGCTACGAGCACCGGTTCTCTCCGTGAGGTGGCTGTCAGCCCCAGAGGGTGCTGATCGGCAGGGCGAAGACGCGGTCGTCGATGCGGAACGCGCGGGGGCCGGTATGCAGGACGGCTCCGGCGACGAAGCGCTCTTCGAGCTGGTCGCGTAGCCAGACGAGGTGGCGGGCGTCGGACGTGCTCGGCGCCGCGGTGGCTTTGATCTCCAGTGCGATGACCTGGTCGCCGCCGAGCTCGATCAGCAGGTCGATCTCGCGACGGCCGTCCTCCTGGCGCAGGTGATAGAGCCTGGGCTCCAGTGGGCTGAGGGCCAGTTCGGGACGGATCTGCGCGACGACGAACGTGTCGATGACGCGCCCGAGCAGGTGGCCGTCGCGCAGGACCGCGCGTGGCGTGGCCCGCAGCGCGGCACCGAGCAGTGACGAGTCCACGAGGTAGCGCTTGGGCCTCTTGACCAGGCGCTGTAGCCGCTGGGTGGACCATGCCGGTATCTGGTCGAGAACGAAGAGATTGGTCATGAGCCGCTCGTAGGCGACGACGGTCCGCCGGTCCAGGTTTGCGGCGCGCACGATGGTCTCGTCGGTCGTGACGGCGGCGGTGGTGAGCGCGAGGGCCTCGACATAGCGGCGGAGCCGGTCGGGGTCGCGGCGGGACTCGACGTGCTGGGCATCGCGGGTGACCAACTGGTCGAGGTAGCCGGTCAGCCAGGCGCGCCTGGCCAGACCGCTCAGGCGAAGGACGGTGTCCGGGAAACCGCCGCGTAGGGCGAGCTCGATGTAGCCAAGAAGATCTGGCGGGTCCGCGGGCACGGTGAGCGCGTCGAGTTCGGCGGTGGCCAGACGATCGATGAACAGTGTCCCGGGCGAGCGCCGATCGGCCTCCCTTACTGTGAGCCCGTAGAGGGGCAGCCGGATCACACGCCCGGTACCCGGCCAGGTCCGGGTCTCCAGGTCGGCCATGACGCTGCCGGTCAGCAGGAAGCGGCCCGGCCGGGGGTCGTCGTCGACCGCTCTCTTCACCGCGCCGAGGACATCGGGGACCTCCTGCCATTCATCGAGCAGGACCGGCTCGGGCAGCGCACGCAGCGCCGTGTCCGGATCGGCACGGAAGGCAGCGGCCTCGACTGGACGGTCGAGACGGACGGTGGAGCGGGCCAGCCGACGCGCGGTGGTTGTCTTGCCGGTCGCGCGGGGGCCCACCATCAGCAACGCCGGTAGCTGCGTCACCAGCTCCGAGAGCAGGGAGTCCACCATCCGCGGGACGTAGCCGGCAGCATCCATGATCTCAGGGTACCGATTTCCCGCAGCCTTGAATGCCGATCACCTGCACGCTTCAGTGCCGATCACCTGCGTCCTTCGATGCCGATCACCTGCATGTTTTGATGTCGATCACCTGCGAGGCCGGTAGGGGCGGGTCGATACGGGAGGGTGGAGCGGCGACTGGAGATCTTGAACTGATCGGTGGTGTGGAGCGTCGCGCTGTTCGGGTCAGCTGGCTGTTCGGGTCAGCCGGCCATGTCCATGAAGCGGGAGTAGTGGCCCTGGAAAGTGACGGTGACGGTGCCGGTCGGGCCGTTGCGGTGCTTGGCGACGATCAGGTCGGCCTCGCCGGCGCGGGCCGACTCCTTCTCCACGGCGTCCTCCCGGTACAGCAGGATCACGGCGTCCGCGTCCTGCTCCAGGGAGCCGGACTCGCGCAGGTCGGAGATCTGCGGGCGTTTGTCCGCGCGCTGCTCCGAGGCACGGTTGAGCTGGGAGATCGCCACCACCGGGATGTCGAGCTCCTTGGCGAGCAGCTTGAGCGAGCGCGATATCTCGCTGACCTCCTGCTGGCGGCTCTCGGTGCGCTTCGGCGAGGACATCAGCTGGAGGTAGTCGAGGACGATCATCCGCAGGCCGTTGCGCTGCTTCAGGCGGCGGGCCTTCGCCCGGATCTCCATCATGGTCAGGTGCGGGCTGTCGTCGATGAACAGGGGCGCGTCGGCGACCTCGCCCATCCGGCGGGCCAGGCGGGCCCAGTCGTCATCGGTGAGCCGGCCGGTGCGGATGTTCTGCAGGGACACCCGCGCCTCCGCCGACAGCAGCCGCATGGTGATCTCCATCCGGCTCATCTCCAGCGAGAAGATCACGGACGTCATGCCGTTACGGATCGACGCGGACCGGGCGAGGTCCAGCCCGAGTGTGCTCTTGCCGACGGCGGGCCTGGCCGCAATGATCCACAGTTGGCCGCCGTGGAGACCGTTGGTCAGCTCGTCGAGATCGTTGAAGCCGGTGGGGACGCCGGTCAGCGCGCCGTCGTGCCCCGCGATCGCCTCGATCTCCTCCAGCGCGGGGTTGAGCAGGTCGCCGAGGGGCGCGTAGTCCTCACTCGAGCGGCGTTCGGTGACCTCGTAGACGGCGGCCTGCGCGCGGTCGACCACCTCGTCCACGTCCTGGGCGGGGCCGTAGGCGAGCTGGACGATGCGGGTGCCCGCCTCGGCGAGACGGCGCAGAACAGCCTTCTCCGCGACGATGCGGGCGTAGTAGCCGGCGTTCGCCGCGGTCGGGACGCTGGAGATGAGGGTGTGCAGGTAGCCCGGCCCGCCGACGCGCTCGAGCAGGTCCCGTCGGGCGAGCTCGGCGGCGACGCTGATCACGTCAGCCGGCTCGCCACGGCCGTAGAGATCGCCGATGACGCCGTAGACCGTGCTGTGCGCGGGGCGGTAGAAGTCGCTCGCGGAGAGCACCTCGACGACGTCGGCGATCGCGTCCTTCGACAGCATCATGCCGCCCAGCGCGCTCTGCTCGGCGGCCAGATCATGCGGCGGCGTGCGGTCGAGCTCGACCGGCCCGCCGGAAGCGGCCCGGGCGCGGTCGACATCGGTCAGCGTCATGGCCGTGACCCCGTCATGATCGTGGCCCCCGTCATGCCTGCCCCTCTCCCGCGCGTCACAGTCCCGCGCAGTACGGTCCCGCGCAGTGCCGTCCCGCGCGGTACAGTTCCACACCACACCGTAGTCGAACATATGTTCGCCTACGGTGGTGGCCCCGTCAATCCTCGAGAGGTGTCTCGTCGAGCACTCCACCGGGCGTCGACTGTATGAGCGGGCCCGGCCGGCAGCCAAAAAGTTATCCACAGGCTCTGTGGATAACTTTGTGTACAACCCCGGAAAGGCTGGGGAAATCGCTGGGACAAGCCCGTCGGGGCTGTGGACAACCAGTCGGCGCCGGCGTCGACTGTGCTGCTATCAGCGCAGGAAGGGCGTCATCACCGTCCATCCCCTGTGGATGGAAGAAATTCGACGACGAATCGTACGCGGACCCCCGAACCGGCCTCCGCACGTCCAGCCGCCTGACGTCCAGCCGCCTGACGGTCAGCCGCCCAGGAAGCACAACGGGTGACCGCGACGCCGGCATCGGCCGGCCCAGCAGGAGCGTGCGCGCCCAAGGCAAAGGCCACGCGACAGAGATCATCGCGTGGCCTTTGCCCGTGCCCGCCCCGTCAGGGCGCCGGCCGCGGGCGGGCGGTCATCAGGCGGAGACGACGTCCAGCTTGACGGTCGCCACGACCTCCTGGTGCAGATGCACCGACACGGTGTGGGACCCGAGCGCCTTGATCGGCGAGGGCAGCTCGACCCGTCGACGGTCCAGGTCCGGGCCGCCGGCGGCGGCCACGGCCGCCACCACGTCCGCCGCTGTCACCGAACCGAACAGCCGGCCCTCCTTGCCCGCCCGGCTGACCAGCCGGATCGGCAGGGTAGCGAGCTGGCCGGCGATCTCCTTCGCCTGCCCGAGATCGCGTATCTCCCGGGCCGACCGGGCCCGACGGATCTGCTCGATCTGCTTCTCGGCGCCCCGGGTGGCCACGATCGCGTACCGGCGGGGAATGAGGTAGTTGCGCCCGTACCCCGCAGCGACCTGGACCGTGTCACCCGGGCTGCCGAGGCCGGGCACCTCATGGGTGAGGATGAGCTTCATCGTCATCCTCCTCAGCGGGCCGTCGAGGTGTAGGGCAGCAGGGCCATCTCCCGGCTGTTCTTCACCGCGATCGCGATGTCACGCTGGTGCTGGCTGCAGTTGCCGGTCACCCGCCGAGCGCGGATCTTGCCACGGTCGGAGATGAACTTCCGCAGCAGCGAGGTGTCCTTGTAGTCGATGTAGTCGGTCTTGTCCTTGCAGAACACGCAAACCTTCTTCTTCGGCTTGCGCACGGCCGCCTTGGCCATCGTGCACTCCTATGTCATGGCTTCGTCCCGGCGTCAGGGCCTCGGCCCGACGCCGGTGGGCTCGGCCCCGGTCAGGCGCTGCTGGGGATCGGCCGGATCAGAACGGGGGCTCCTCGGAGTAGCCGCCGGGCGACGCCGACCACGGGTCGTCGGCAGGCCCGCCGCCGTACCCCGAGCCGCCACCGGACGGCCCGCCGTAGCCACCGCCCGCGGGCGGCCCTCCGGACGCCGGCGGCCCACCGTATCCGCCAGGCTGCCCACCGTATCCGCCGCCGGCAGGGCCACCGCCACGACCG
Organism: Protofrankia sp. CiP1_Cm_nod2; assembly: GCF_920664355.1. Lineage (NCBI taxonomy): Bacteria > Bacillati > Actinomycetota > Actinomycetes > Frankiales > Frankiaceae > Protofrankia > Protofrankia sp. CiP1_Cm_nod2. The sequence continues at coordinate 5,727 of NZ_CAKKTL010000016.1, read as the reverse complement.
GCCTTGACGACCTTGGCGGTGGCGTACCGCAGCGACGGGCCGATCTCGTCGACGTCCAGCTCGACCACGGTCCGCTTCTCGCCCTCGCGGGTCTCGAACGACCGCTGCTTGAGCCGGCCCTGGACGATGACCCGGGCGCCCTTCTGCAACGACTCCGCGACATGCTCGGCGGCCTGCCGCCAGATGGAGCAGCGCAGGAACAGCGCGTCCCCGTCCTTCCACTCGTTGGTGGCCCGGTCGAGGGTGCGCGGGGTCGAGGCGACGGTGAAGCTGGCGACGGCCGCGCCGTTGGGCGTGAAACGGAGCTCGGGATCGTTCGTCAGGTTCCCGACCACCGTGATGACTGTCTCACCGGCCATGGGGCCGCTCCCTTCAGGCCGCGGCCCGCCGCCGCGGCTTCTTCTCGGGCAGCCGGATCACCTTGGTACGGATCACCGATTCGTTGAGGACGAGTTGACGGTCGAGTTCGGCGACGACGTCCGGCTCGGCGTGCAGGTCGATAATGGCGTAAATGCCCTCGAAACTCTTGCGGATCTCGTAGGCGAGCCGGCGGCGGCCCCAGACGTCGACCTTCTCCACCACGCCGCCGCCGGAGCGGACGACGGTCAGGTACTGGTCGAGGGACGGCGCCACCGTGCGATCCTCAAGATCCGGCTCGAGGATCACCATCAGTTCGTAATGCCGTGGCAAGGGTGAACCCACCTCCTGTGGACTCGGGCGGCCACGGAGGGTTCCGTGGCAGGAGGGACAATGCCGCACACGGCCGGACGCGGAGCGGACCCGCGTGGACCGACCAGCGGCAACGTCGCAAACACTACTCGATACCGTCCGGCCCGATCCCGCCCGGTC
>NZ_CAKKTL010000016.1:3173-4477 GCF_920664355.1 Protofrankia sp. CiP1_Cm_nod2 | reverse complement strand
CCGTCGTTCCCTGGCGTCGTTCCCTGGCGTCATCCACTGCCGCCGTCCGTCACCTCGCGGCTCTCGCGGGCCGCACGCCGGCGTTCGGCGGCGACCACCCGCAGACCGGCGCCGGCCACTCCCGCGACAAGCGTCAACGAGATCACCACCAGCAGGCCGTGCACGTGCCGGCCGGGTGCCGGCCAGATCGCGGCGACCACCGTCACGACCACGGCGGCGGCCAGGCCGACGGACACGACGAACGGCGCGGACCCGCGGCCTGTGACAGTGACGCTCTTCATGGACACTCCTCGCAGACGCTCCCCACGGCTCCACGTCCCGCCCGCGCCACCGGCGTCGGATGGGTCCGGGTTCCATGATTGTTGTGATTCTGATGCTGTCCCGGCAGCATCAGAATCACAACGCAACAGCGTTGCCGACTTGCCGACTTGCCGCGTTGCCGCGTTGCCGCGGGACGGTGAAGACGCGCGGGCCGGTGTCAGTCGACCCACTGGCCCTGGGTGAAGGCGACGGCGAAGGCCGCCATCACCGGGGCCGACAGCCAGATGTACACCGGGCGCACCCATGGCCGGCGCGTCACGACGCGTCCGAGCAGCAGGTAGACCGGGAATGCCACCAGCATCGTCCGGATGCCCGAGGCGTAGTAGTTCGAGCAGCTCATCAGCAGCGTGGCGCCGCCGACGAAGGTGGCCTCGCCGAAACGGGCCGAGCGCAGGAGCGCCACGGTCACCACGACCCCGACGACGACCGCGGCCACCTCGCCGCGCCAGAACCAGGTGAAGGCCGACGACTGGGACGTGTCGAAGGCCGAGCGCCAGCTCGCCCGCCAACCCTCCCACGGCCAGTCGACCCACCGGTGCCAGCCGTCCCGCATGGCCTGCGTGTAGGCGTCCCAGTGGCCGGTGCGCGTCCGCAGGTAGGTGACGAAGGCGAGGACGGGCAGTGGCGGCAGGGCGAGCGCGAGCCCCGCCGGCGCGAACACCGGCAGTCCCGCGCGCCGCCGGCTGACCACGTACTGGACGGCCAGCGCCAGGCAGAAGGGGATACCGGTGACCCGGGTGGACGCGGCGCCCGCGCCGAGCAGACCCGCCAGCCACCAGCGCTGCCGGCGCGCCGCGAGCCAGGACGTGGTGGCGAAACCGAGAAAGACCGCCTCGGAGTACGCGGCGCACAGGAACACCGCGTACGGGAACAGCACGACGGCGACGACCGCGAAATCCGCGCCCCGCCGGTCAGGCCCGCCCCGCCCGTCCGGTGCCGACCACCCACCCGGCGCGTCCTGCACGCTCGGTGCGCTGTTTCGT
>NZ_CAKKTL010000016.1:2287-2772 GCF_920664355.1 Protofrankia sp. CiP1_Cm_nod2 | reverse complement strand
CCTGTCACGGCTGTCCGGCCTGTCGCGGCTGTCCGGTCTCTGATATCCGTCCGGCCCCTGACATCTGTCCGGTGCCCGGGCCGCAGTGGTGTCCGGCGCGCTGTCGCGCCGTCCGCTCGTGTCCGGTCGTCCATCTGCATCTGCCAGATGGCCGCCACGGCCGCGGCCCCGGCCACGAACGAGACCACCATCCCGGCGAAGGTCCAGTCCGGGACGACCAGGTGTGCCAGGCGTATCGCGAGCGGGAATCCAGGGAAGTCCACCTCGGTGCGGTCGGTGTACTCCGGCGAGACGTAGCCGAACCGCGCGACCTTGGTGAACAGGCCGACGTCCCAGCGGTCCCACAACGTGTTCAGCCCCGGCAGCTGCGCGAGCGGATGGCCGGAGAGCGCCCGGGACGCGGCCAGCGAGAGCACGATCACCGCGATCCGGCTGGCGGCCCACACCGGCAGAGTGGCCTGGACGGCCAGCGGCAGCCGGCCCCA
>NZ_CAKKTL010000016.1:0-1982 GCF_920664355.1 Protofrankia sp. CiP1_Cm_nod2 | reverse complement strand
ATCCGCCAGCGGGCCATCCGGTGCCGGTGTCACGGGCTGGTACCCGCGGTGGACGGTCCGCCTCGCCGCCCACCGCCGGCCATCGAACGGTGGGGAGACATCCGGTAGCCGTCCCGGCGCGCGTCCCGGCCGGCATCCGCGGTGGCTCCGGCGACGGCCTGCGCCGGGACGGCCGTACGGCGCCGGCCACGACGGTCCGGGACGCCATCGAGAACGCCGCCGGCCGGGTCGTCCGCCCCGGTCGCGCGGACCACGTCCAGCTCCGGTCGCAGGATCTCGCGGATGACCAGCCCGGCCAGCACGCACAGCATGAGATCGCGGATGGCGACAGCGCCCACGAACCAGCCGCGGCCGATCCCGTGCGCTGCGTTGGTGTCGTTGTAGACGAAGTGCAGGAACCGGGTGAGCAGCACGTACGCCTCGCTGGCCTGCCAGGCGAGGAACGCCGGCCAGCGCGGCCTGGCCAGCGCCGCCAGCGGTACCAGCCACAGCGTGTACTGCGGGGAGAAGACCTTGTTGGTCACCAGGAAGGCGACGACGGTGAGGAACAGCAGCGCCGGCAGCCGCGGCCGCCGCGGCGCGAACCAGCCGAGCGCCGCGATGCCGACCAGCAGCGTCCCGAGAGCGATCATCGAGACGACGTTGAGGGTGCCGGTGGGGATCCCGTCGTCCCGGACGCTGCCGAGCACCTTCGGGACCGCGACCACGACCAGCAGCCAGCTCACCAGCCCGGCCAGCGCAATCGGTAGCCGCCGCGCCGGCCAGCGCGCGGCGGCCGCGAAACCCGCCGCCACCAGCAGCAGGCCGGCCAGCAGCATGGCGATCAGATGCAGCGGCCCGAACGCCCGGGGCGAGAAGGAGCCGGCCAGCCAGGTCGCTGCGAACGCCAGGGAGTCCCAGTCCGGGCCCCGCTGCGAGTTCAGGTCGACGAAGCGCAGCATCGCGTTCGTGGCCCCGCCGGGAGCATGGCCGTCGAGCAGCGCGAGCCAGTCGCCACCGGCCCGGAACGTCGTCCAGATGCTGTCGCCGGTGCGCTGGTCCTCGGTGAAGTAGCCGGCGATCAGCCACAGCGGCACCCACACGGCCGCGGCGGTCACGACCGTCGCCGCCATGGCCCGCACGAAGGCCCGGCCCCGGCCCGCGCGCAGGGCCAGCACAGCCAGCGGCAGCAGGAACAGCAGCGGGTAGAACTTGGTCGCCGCCCCGAGCCCGAACAGGATGCCGGCGAGCACGGGCGCGCGGCGTGACCAGGCCAGCAGTCCGGCGGCGGCGAACGTGACCGCGACGATGTCCCAGTTGGTCAGCAGATGCAGCACCAGGGCGGGGGCGAGGGCGAACAGGGCCGCGTCCCATACCCGGGCCCGGCCCGCCGCCAGCGCCGTACAGAAGACCGCCACGCAGGTCATGACCAGGAACAGCAGGGCCGTGACGTCGTAGAAGACGGCGGTGCGCTGGTCGATGGTGTAGCCGGCCAGCACCTGCCTGCCGTCCTCGTTCCGGTACACCGGCTGCGACGGCGAGGCGACGCCGGCGACCGACGACGCGAACTGCATGACCGCGCCGATCAGCGGCGGGTACTCGGTCGGGTAGTCGAGGAAGGGGCGCTTGCCCGTGGCCAGGCCTTCCTGGCCGTAGAGGGCGACCACGTCGGAGTAGCACATCCGCGTGTACTGGTACTCGTCCGACCAGTTGCGGGTGTCCCGGCAGGGCAGCTTCTGCGCGTACGCGAGGACGCAGGCGAGGATGGTGAACGCCATGAGCATCCGCAGCGGCGTCCACCAGCTCCGGCTGGCGCCGATGCGGGCGTGATCGCCCGGCGGGCCGCCGACGAGCATGCTGGCACCGGCGACCACCGGGTCCTCCCGGGACGGGCAGACCGGGGTGACGGGTGCCGCCCGCGGCGAGCGCTCGCCACCCGTCCCGGCCGCCAGCGGCCGCACGGTCATCCGCGGGCCCACCGGGACCGCCCGGCAGCCCACCGC
>NZ_CAKKTL010000015.1:29695-38830 GCF_920664355.1 Protofrankia sp. CiP1_Cm_nod2 | reverse complement strand
CACCACTGTCGCTGCCCGAGCCGCGGCGGCCCGAGCTGCGGCTGCCCGAGCGGCGGCGGCCCGAGCGGCAGCCGGCCCGGCGCCGTCTCCCCCTGCCGGCCACGCCCGGGCCCCTCGCCTACGGCTGTCCCCCCCGCGGCTGGTTCGGCCGGCTGGGGCCACCGCTGGTGGCGGGCGGGGCCCTGCTCGCCATGGCCGTGGCCAGCCTGTGTCTGCAGACGCAGACCCGGCACAGCGCCGAACGGCAGCGCCTGGCCGAGCACGTGGCGTTCACCGCCATCGTGGCGGACGCGTCCATGCACAGCGTCGACAGCCAGCGTCTGATCACGGCTGTGTCGTCGGCGTCCTGGTCGCTCAGCGACCGGGACGCCGACGCCGCCGTGCTGCGCTCGTTCGCCGGATCAGGGGTCGGCGGCCGGAACTACGTCTGGGCGTTGGCCGGCCTGGACGGCCACCTGCTGGCCGCCGAACCGCCGTCGCTCACCCTGCCGATCGGCCCGGACGACCCGGCGTGGCGGGCCGCCCGGGCCGGCCGGGCCGGCAACTCGCCCGTGATGAACGTCGACGGGCTCTGGCGGGACTACGTGACGGTCCCGGTCCTGCGCGAGGGCCGGCCGGCGGCGGTCGTCGTCATCGGGGAGTCGCTGCGGGACTCGCCCAACCAGGCCAACCTCGCGAGCAGCGGCACGCTCGGGTTCGTCGTGGGCGGGCTGTCCGTGGTGGATGCGGCCGGCACGGTCATGTTCTCCTGGAATCCCGGCCTGATCGGCCAGCGGCTGGTGGCCGCGGCCAGCCTGGCGGCCCTGCGGGTGGGCGAGGCCCGGCAGATCGACGACGTCGTCGCCGGCGGCCAGGTCACCATCGCCTCGCCGCTGGCGAACCTGCCCGACGGCGGCTACGTGGTGTTCCAGCAGCCGGTCCAGGCCTTCTACGGGGACATCCGCTCCGGCCGGCTCGTCCGGGACGGCAGCCTGCTGGCCGTTGTCGCCGCCGCCCTCGTCGGGCTGACCGTCCTCAACGGCCGGCGTGAAGCGGCGATCCGCGACGAGCAGCGACGGCTGCAGGCCCTGCTGCACAACGCCCACGACATCGTGATCGCGACCAGGGCGGACGGGAAGATCATCTTTGTCAGTTCCGCCGCCGCGCTCCTGCTCGGGGTCACGGCCGGCTCCTACCTCGGCCGGCACCTGCCCGACGTCGCCCACCCGGACGACGCGGGCGCGCTGGCGGAGCTGCTGCGCCAGGCCACCGGGCTCGCTACTGGCGGCAGTGGTCCCGTTACCGGCGGCAGTGGTCCCGCTACCAGCAGCAGTGGGCCCGCTACCAGCAGCAGTGGGCCTGCTACCGGTAGCAGTGGCTCCGGTGTCGACAGCAGTGGGCCCGGTGCCGAGGCCGCGGCAGCCGCGGCCTCGGCGGCAGCGGCAGCGGCGGCGGGGGCCGCCGTGGCACGCGACGTCCGGCTGTCGGCCGCGGGCGGCGGCCACCGCTGGTTCGACATCGAGGCGATCGACCTGCGGGACCGCTCGGAGGGCACCGGCATCCTGCTGACCTGCCATGAGATCGGCGAACGCCGGGTCCTCCAGGACGAGCTGCGCTACCAGGCGTCCCATGACGCCCTCACCGGCCTGCCGAACCGGTCGGTGTTCGCCCGCCGGCTCGACGAGATCGCCGCTCAGCGTCCGGCATCGGCGTTCGCGGTCCTGTTCATCGATCTCGACCGGTTCAAGTCGGTCAACGACACCTACGGCCACAACGCCGGTGACGAGGTGCTGAGGATCATCGGTGCCCGCCTGCGGGACGCCGGCACCGAGCGGGACGCCGTCTGCCGTCTCGGCGGGGACGAGTTCGCCGTCATCCTGGGTGACGCCGACAGCGCCCGGGCACGCGATCTCGCCGACCAGCTGCTGGTGGCGATCCGACGGCCGATTACGGTCGGTGGGCGTTCCATTGCTATCGACGCGACGATCGGTGTCGCCCTTTCGGAGTCGCAGGACGCGCCGCCCGGCGCGGTCGTCCGCAGCGCCGATCTCGCGATGTACCGGGCGAAGGAGGCCGGCCGGGAGCGTCCGGAAGCCCGTCCGGAAGTCCTCCAGGAGGCACGCCTGGAAGCCCGCCAGGAAGCCCGCCAGGAAGCCTGTGTGCCGTCAGCCGGCCAGCCCTGAGCCCCTGACTGACCAGCCCCAAGCGGTCTCATGATGGCTGTGGGCGGTTCCTAGCTGGCGGCTCGGCGTCGTCCGCCGCGGGCCCGCAGGTAGTCGCGTACGACGTAGCGGCCGAGCGCCCCCGGATCCGGGGAGAGCATCCGGCCGCCGTTGCGGCGGACGACCTCGTCGACGAACTGGACCAGCCGTGGCTCGTCGTCGAGCATGAAGACGTTGATCGTCGCCCCGCGGCGGGTGAGCCGGTCCACCTCGGCCAGGGTCAGCTCCAGGGTCTCCGGGACCGGTGGCCAGGAGAAGGACGGGGTGCCGTTGCGCATCAGGTGCGCGGTCGGCTCACCATCGGTGATCACCAGTACGACCGGTTCGGAATCCGGGTGCCGCGACAGCAGCCGGCCCGCGAGCATCAGGGCGTGCTGGAGGTTCGTGCCCTGGACGACCTCGGAGTCCAGGCCCGCGAGCTCCACCGGGCGCAGCAGCCGGGCATAGTCGGAGAACCCGACCAGATGGATCGTGTCCTGCGGGAACTTCGTGTCGATCAGGGTGTGCAGCGCCAGCGCCGTCGACTTCGCCACCCCCCAGGTGCCCCGCAGCGCCATCGAGTAGGACAGGTCCACCAGCAGGCAGACGGCCGCGGAGGAGCGGCGTTCGGTCTCGGTCACCTCGAAGTCGCGGACGTCCAGCTCGATCGTCCCCTCCGGGCTGGCGGGGCCGGCCCGCAGCACCGCGTTGCGCACGGTGCGTACCACATCGATCGATTGTGTGTCACCGAAGTGCCAGGGCCGGGACGTCCCGGTGGGCTCTCCGGCGGCACCGGCGTCCCGGGAGTCGTGATCGCCGCGGCCGCGGGTGTCCATCCGCTGGAAGATACGCGACAGCGCGCTCTGGCCGATGCGGCGGACCGCCCGCGGGGTCAGCTCCAGCTTGCCGGCGTTGCGGGTCAGGAAGCCCTGGCGCTCCAGCTCCTTCTCGATCTGCTGGAGGGTGCGCAGGTCGTCGACGGCGTCCCGGCCCAGTGCCCGGGCTACCGCGTCCGGGTCGACGTCCTCGAGGGACGCCCCGGGGTAGTCCTGGGACAGCGCGGCGGCGAGCTCGTCGAGCTCGGCCAGCTCCTCCAGGACGGAAGTGGCGTCACCCAGCCCGAGCGGCGTGTCACCGGTCATCGCGTCGCGGAAACGGCCGCGCCGGCCCCAGCCGAGGTCCGGCCGGGCGGCGCGCAGCGCCTGCTGCAGCCGGGAGAGCTCGGCCGCCATGCCCAGGTCCGCCAGCGCCGACGCCATCAGATCGGCCAGCTCCTGGCGCTGCTGGGGGGACAGGCCCGCCAGCAGCTGGGCAGCGGCGGCGGCGCGGCGCGCCAACGAGTCCACCAGCTCGTCCAGCGTCTGCGGGTTCTCCGGGAAGAAGTCGCCGAACGAGCGCATGAACCGCTCGAAAGCGGCGTCGGTGTGCTCACCGCGGGCGTCGGCCTCCAGCATGCCGTTGAGCGCGGCGAGCATTTCGGTGACCCGGGCGATGTCCTGCGGCGTGGCGTTCTCCAACGCCTGTTTCATGCCGCGGAACTGGGCGTCGAGCACCTCCCGGCGGAGCAGGTCGGAGATCTTCTCGAAGGTCTCGCGGGCCTGCGGCGAACGCCACTCGTAGTCGGCCAGCGTGTTCACGGCCCGGGCCGGGTCGGCCGGCAGCGCGTCGAGCTCGGCCTCGCGCAGCCGGGCGTCGTCGGACGGGTCGGGGAACAGCGCCGCGCGCTCCTGGCCGACGGCGGTGTCGAGGAGCTCCCGGACCTCTTCCAGGGTGCCGTCGAGGCGGCCGCGCGCCCGGGCCTCGCGCCGGCGGCGTTCCACCTGCCGGCGCAGGTCCTCAAGCCCGCGGCGCTGGCTGGTCCCGCGCCGCAGCAGCGCGTCCAGCGCCTCGCGCGGGGTCCGGCCGTCCAGGATGTGCGTGGACATCTCGTCGAGCGCGCCGGCGGCGTCGAACGGGGAGGCGAGCGGGTCGGGGCCGCCGTCCCACGGGCCGTAGCGGAAGCTTCCCGACCCGGCCGGGGCGCTCATGTGCCGTACACCGTGCGGCCCGGCAGCTCCTCCTTGGCCAGCCGCCGGTTGAGGTGCAGGCCCTCCATGGCCAGTTCCAGCCCGGCCGCGGCGAGCCCTGGCGCCTCGGCGCCGTCGACGTCCAGTTTCGCCAGGATCGCGGCGAGCCCCGGGACCGGGCCGACCCGCCGCAGCAGCTCCGCGGCGGGGACGAGGTCGCCGGTCTCGACCGGCCCCTCGGTCTCGAACCGCCGTTGCAGGCCGGTCAGGTCGGTGCCGGCGAGCCGGGCGCGGAAGGTCTCGGCGATGGCCCGGCGCAGCAGGTGCGCGAGGATCTCGTCCTCCCGGCCCTCCTCGAGCTGGTCGAACTCGATCTTCCCGCGGACCGCCGGTATGATCGCGGCGAGGTCGACGACCCGGGCGGTGGGGACGTCCTCGCCGGTCAGCGCCGCGCGGCGGACGGCCGAGGCGGCCACGGTCTCCGCCGCGGCCACCGACAGCCGGGCCGACACACCGGAGCGCCGGTCGACCTGGGGCGCGTCACGGACCAGCCGGGTGAAGCGGGCCACCACCTCCAGCAGGTGCTCGGGGACGGCGGGGGCGCCCAGCGGCGACCCCTTCCAGTCCAGCACCGCCTCCTGCCGGATCAGGGCCAGCTCGTCGTCGAGCCGCAGCGGGTAGTGGGTGCGCACCTCGGCGCCGAAACGGTCCTTGAGCGGCGTGATGATCCGGCCGCGGTTGGTGTAGTCCTCGGGGTTCGCCGACGCGATCAGGAACAGGTCCAGCGGCAGCCGCAGGATGTAGCCACGGACCTGGATGTCACGCTCCTCGAGCACGTTGAGCAGGGAGACCTGGATGCGCTCGGCGAGGTCGGGCAGCTCGTTGACGCTGAAGATGCCCCGGTTGGTGCGCGGGATCAGGCCGTAGTGGACGGTCTCCGGGTCGCCGAGGGTGCGGCCCTGGGCGACCTTCACCGGGTCGACGTCGCCGATCAGGTCGCCGACGCTGGTGTCCGGCGTGGCGAGCTTCTCGCCGAACCGTTCCGAGCGGTGCTTCCAGGCGACCGGCGTGTCGTCGCCGAGCTCGGCGAGCAGCAGCCGGCACCGGGCGCACACCGGCGCGTAGGGATGGTCGTTGATCTCGCAGCCGGCGACCACCGGCGTCCACTCGTCCAGCAGGCCGACCAGGGTGCGGATCAGGCGGGTCTTGCCCTGCCCCCGCTCGCCGAGGAAGACGATGTCGTGCCCGGCCAGCAGGGCCCGTTCCACCTGGGGGAGTACGGTGTCGTCGAAACCGATGATGCCGGGGAACCGGATCTCGCCGCCGGCCATCCGGGCAAGGGTGTTCTCGCGCAGCTCCGTGCGTACGGACCGGTGCCGGTGCCCTGAGTCGCGCAGGAGACCCAGTACCCCCGGTCCGGGGGACGGTGATGTCGGTCCGGGGGACGGTGCCGGGAACCCTGGCAGATCGAGCACCAGTCGACGGTACGTCCCCGCGCTCCGTCGCGCAGGGAAGTCGCATTGTGTCCACGTCCGGCATACCGGGTGTCTATCGGGAGGCACACCGGACGTGGAATGTCAACCGGCCGGTTCCCGCCGGCCGACCGGGGCCGGTCAGTTGGAGTACGGCTCCACCGATACGATCTTGACGGTGGCCGAGCGCCCGTTGGGCAGGGTGTAGGTGACGGTGTCGCCCGCCCGGTGGCCGCTGACGGCCCCACCCAACGGTGACTGGGCCGAGTACACCTCCAGCGAGGTGCTGTGATCCTCCCGGGAACCGATCAGGAACCGCTCCGTCTCGTCGTCCCCCGGGAAGCGCACCTCGACCACGGTGCCCGGGCCGGCCGCGCCGTTGAACTGCGGGGCCTGCCCGACCCTGGCGTCGCGCAGCAGGTCGGTGAGCTGCCGGATGCGCGACTCCAGCTTGCCCTGTTCCTCCTTGGCCGCGTGGTAGCCGCCGTTCTCCTTGAGGTCGCCCTCCTCGCGGGCAGCTTCGATCTTGTTGGCGATCTCGACACGACCGGTCCCGGTGAGGTGGTCGAGCTCCTCGCGGAGCCGGTCATACGCCTCCTGGGTCAGCCACGTCTGCTGCGACACGCGTCACGCTCCTAGATTCCTCAAGAGGCCCGGAGACACGGGAAGAACCATGATCGTTCATCCTCCGGGTGCTCGTACGTCGACGGCCGTACGACACCTGCGACCGGCCCGCGGCGCGGGTCGGCCGTATCGCAGTCCGGCCTCGTCGGGCCCGTGCGGGCCCTGGACAGGGACAGTGGGTCGGGTGCTGGGAAACCGCGGGATGCACGGTTGGTCGGAGGCGGATTACGAAGCGATGGGACAGGGGCAAACGCCCAGCCTAACAGTTGGGATCGGTGTGGTACGGCCATGAGCAAGCGCCGCTGCTTGCCGTGCGAGGTGGGCCGGGAATCGGCCGCGCCGCCGGCCGCACCACCGGCCGCGCGCCGCGCGCCGGTAGCCCGCGCGGCTGTCAGCCCGCGCGGGCGATCTGACAGTCCTCGACCTCGACCACGTTCGCTTCCCGGGACGTGGCGAGCACGACCGTTGTGGTCGTGACCCGTCGGCCGTCCGGAGCCGGACCGACGACGATGTCGGTACGCCGGCCGACGACCTCGTTGTCCCGAGCACGTGCGCGGACAGTGCATTCTGCCACGGCGTTGGGTGACTTTTCCACATCGAATGTCAGCTCGGCCTGCGCCGGAGTGATCCGATAGGCACGGGTCCCGTAGTTCAGCCGCTGCGGATGGCTCTGCATCCACGCGGCGCCGAGTGCGGCGGCCACGATGATGACGAGCCCCACCAGCAGGAACCAGGGGGCGACCCGGATGCCACCGAGCCATGGGATGTCCAGCAGACGTCGCGCCACGGCGAACACGCCCGGCTTTCCCGTAGGGGAACCGGGTGATGGCGTAGAGGAACCGGCTGCGGAGGGCATCGGGAACAATGGTCGCATGTCCAAGGCGATCAACGAGGGCGGCCTGCGGCTCATGGCTGTCCACGCCCACCCCGACGACGAGTCCAGCAAGGGCGCCGCCACCATGGCCCGCTATGTCCACGAGGGCGTCGACGTCCTCGTGGTGACCTGCACCGGTGGCGAAGCCGGGACCGTTCTCAACCCCGCTCTGGATCGTCCGGACGTCCACGGACGTCTCGCCGAGCTACGCCGGGCCGAGATGGAGCAGGCTCGGCGGATCCTCGGCGTCCGACAGGTCTGGCTGGGTTTTCTCGATTCCGGGCTGCCCGAGGGCGACCCGCTGCCACCCCTGCCGGAGGGCTGTTTCGCCCGGATGCCCGTCGCCGAGGCGGCCAGGCCGCTGGTCAGGCTGATACGGGAGTTCCAGCCGCAGGTCGTGGTCACTTATGACGAGAACGGCGGTTATCCGCACCCGGACCACGTCATGAACCACAGGATCACTATCGAGGCGTTCGAGGCGGCGGGTGACCACACGCGGTACCAGGAGGTGGGCCAGGACATCGGCGTGCCGCCGTGGCAGCCCCTCAAGCTCTACTACCACCAGAGCCATCACAAGGAGCGGATGCTCGCCCTGCACGACGCGATGCGGGCGAGCGGGCGGGAGTCCCCGTACACCGCCATGCTGGAGAAGTGGGTCGACCACTCGGACGACTCCGGGCGGATCACCGCCAGGGTCCCCTGCGACGACTTCTTCGAGATCCGTGACCGCGCGCTGCTGGCCCACGCGACCCAGGTCGACCCGAACGGGCCCTGGTTCCGCGTCCCGCTGGAGATCCAGCGCGCGGCCTGGCCCACCGAGGACTACCAGCTCGCCCGTTCCCTGATCGAGGTGGGTGTGCTGCCCGAGAGCGACCTGTTCAACGGCATCCGCTGATCCTCGGCAGCACCCGCGGCCGGCCGGCGTCACCAGCCGGCATCACCAGCCGGCCGCGGGTGGCACACCCACCGGTGGCAGATGAAATCATCCGCAGCCGGGGCACGGCCGGCCGCCACCGGTCGTTGCTGGTGACAGGGGGTGTGACCGTGGGCATCCGCATCCGCATCCGCGCCCGTCTTGCGCACCTTGCACGCCTTGAGACCAATGAGGGGATCACATCATGGCGATCTGGGATCGTCTGCGCACCAGCACCGCGTCGATACAGCAACAGCTCAACGCCAAGAAGAACGACCTGAAGAGCGGTGCCTTCAGGGACGCCAGCATGGCCATCTGCGCCCTGGTGGCCGCCGCCGACGGGACCATCGACCCGGAGGAGCGCCGCAAGGTCGCCTCGCTCATCGCCTCCAACGAGGTCCTCCAGAACTTCCCGGCCGAGCAGCTCCAGCAGAAGTTCAACGACTACTGCAACAAGCTGCAGACCGACTTCGACTTCGCCAAGGTCGGCGTCATCCAGGACATCGGCAGGACGAAGAAGAAGCCCGCCGAGGCCCGCGCGGTGATCCAGATCGGGATCGTCATCGGGGGCGCGGACGGCCACTTCGACAAGTCCGAGCAGCAGATCGTCCGTGACGCCTGCTACGCGGTGGGGCTGGACCCCAACGAGTTCGACCTCTGACCACGGCTTCCACGGCCGGCCTCCCACCCGCCAGGGCCCCGTCCGGTACCTGCTGGCCGGGGCCCTGGCGGCGTCTGTCGACGCCCTGCCGGGCTTGTCCGGCGGTGCGCTCGGCGTAGGGTGTGAAGCGTGCCTCTAGCTGGACAGTTCCTCGCGCTTGAGGTCAGCGTCGGTACCAGCGGGTTCCTGGTCGTCCTGCTGCTGGGCCTCGCCGCTGTCGCTCTTTTCGTGATGATGCCGCGCAGCCTGGCCCGGATGCGCGGGAACGTCGCCAGTGGACGCTTCGGTGCTTCCGCCGCCGACCGCGACCGACCGGCCGACAGCCAGGACCCCGACGCCGGTATCCCGCCCCAGCACTCCCCGCGCGGCGAGGAGTAGGCGGTCCCCGCGCACCGGCCTCCGAGA
>NZ_CAKKTL010000015.1:0-29565 GCF_920664355.1 Protofrankia sp. CiP1_Cm_nod2 | reverse complement strand
TCCCGGCGGTGCGCTGGTCGCGCCGTGCGCCGCGCCGTGGCGAGCCGTGACGTGGACGGCCAGGCCGGAGCCGAGCCGGGTACCGGACCCGTTACGGGCCCGGTACGAACCGGATATCCGCCACGGAATGCCGCCGCACCATAGGTGCAGAACGCCGCATTATTAGGTGCAGAACATTGCCGTGGTGGCGGCTGTCACCTACGGCTTCCGGATTCGTGGGTGGTTTTCGCTGTTGGTGCCGCGGTTTCTGCCTACGGGTCCCGGCTCAGCCTGCGTTGGCGTTTGAGCTCGGCCCGGTGTTTCTTGTCGGCCATGCGCCGTTGGACGGCGCGCGCCGACGGGCTGGTGGGGCGCCGCGCAGGCGGTGGGGGGCTGCTCGCCCCGCGCAGGATTGCGATCAACTTGCTCAGGGCGGCCTCCCGGTTGCGCAGCTGCGACCGGTGCTCGCTGGCGGTGACGGTGAGGACGCCGTCGACCAGCCGGCCCGCCAGCCGCTCAAGCGTCCGCCCGCGCAGCGGCCCGGGCAGGGACGGCGAGCGGCGGACGTCGAAGGACACCTCGACCCTGCTGTCCGAAGTGTTCACGCCCTGCCCGCCCGGCCCGCCCGACCGGGAGAACCGCCAGGCCAGATCGGACTCACGCAGGACGAATCCAGGGCGTACCTGCATGGGTGGGTAGGCCATTCTCCCATGGTGGCCCATCCTGGCGGCCGGGATTCCGGAAGGGCCGTGATCATAGCCACGGTCCGGGTGACCGGCCTGGCCGCCGGCTCATCCATGCGACCTTTGTATCGAGGCCGGCCCGGGTCGCGACTGCCGCGGCCGATGTGGGTATGACCGGCCATGAGCTGCTGATTTATCAACGATCGCGCACCATAGTGTCCCGCGTTACGCTCGAAAACAGCCACGGCGGGAGGGTTCCGGCATGACTACCAGGGGAGGACCCGCGTCCACTGTGAAGCGTCCGCATCTTGACGATCTTCTTGGCGGGCTCCTCGACGCCGGTACGTGGCGGTGCTGGGACCGCGCCCCCGAACAGCCCGCGCTGAGCGCCGCCTACGGCCAGGACCTGGCGCGGGCCAGTGAACGCAGCGGCGCGGACGAGGCGATCCGCACCGGCGAGGGCCATGTGGGCGGCCACCGGGTCGCGGTCGTGGCCAGCGAGTACGGCTTTCTCGGCGGCAGCGTCGGGATGGCCGCGGCCCGCCGGGCCACGGCCGCGATCAGACGGGCCACCGCGCAGCGGCAGGCCCTGCTGGCCCTGCCCGCCAGCGGCGGCACCCGCATCCACGAGGGCACCCCCGCCTTCCTCCAGATGCTGACGATCAGCAGCGCCATCGCCGAGCACCGGGCGGCGGGCCTGCCCTACCTTGTCTACCTGCGCCATCCGACGACCGGGGGCGTGCTCGCGTCCTGGGCCTCCCTCGGGCATGTCACGTTCGCCGAGCCGGGGGCGCTGGTCGGCTTCCTCGGGCCCCGAGTCGTCGAGGCGCTCACCGGCACGGCGCTCGGGCCGGACGCGCAGAGCCCCGAGACGCTGCGCCTGGCCGGCCTGGTGGACGCCCTCGTCACCCCCGAGGAGCTGCGGGAGAGCATCCAGCGGGTACTCAACGTCGTCGCGGGTGGCGGCGCTGCCGCTCCCCCGGGGCACGGCCCGGGGCACAACGACGTGGCGGGCCCGCCGGCCGGGCCGGCTGGCTCGGGGCCGTTCAGGATCACGTTGCCCGGTTCCCGGCCGGCTCGCAGCGGGCGGGATCCGTGGATGTCGGTGCTGGCCACCCGCGCGCCCGACCGTCCCGGCCTGCGCGAGTTCCTGGCGGTGGCCAGCGATGTCACACTGCTCGGCGCATCCAGCCTGGGCCGGGGTGTCAGCCAGGGGACGGACACGTCCGGTACGCCGATCGTCACCGCACTCGCCCTGCTGCGGGGGACGCCCTGCGTCGTCATCGGGCAGGACAGGTCGGCCCAGTGGCATCGGCGTATCGGCGTGGCCGATCTCGACGCGGCCCGGGACGCGGTGCGCCGGGCCGCTGACCTGCGGCTGCCGATCCTCACCGTCATAGACACCCCGGGCGCGGAGCTGTCGGAGGCGGCCGAACGCCACGGGATCGCCCCGGCGATCGCGCGTTGCCTGGCGACGTTGCTGACAACGCCGGTACCGACGGTGAGCGTGCTGCTCGGGCAGGGCACGGGCGGCGCCGCGCTCGCCCTGCTGCCGGCGGACACGGTCATCGCCGCCGAGGACGCCTGGCTCGCCCCGCTGCCGCCCGAGGGCGCCTCGGTGATCATGTATCGGGACGTCGGCCACGCCGCCGGCATGGCCCGCGGGCTGCGGATCACCGCCCACGATCTTCAGCGGCTGGGCGCGGTCGACCTGGTCCTGCCCGTCCCGGACGGCGGTGTGGACGGCGGCCCGAAGACGGCGGCGGACGTCCGCGGGTGGGTGGCCGGTCTCGCCGAGACCGCCGCCGCGTGCCTGCGCGCCGCCGTGGGGCTGGACCCGGCGACGAGGCTGGCGGCCCGCCGCGACCGCCATGACCAGCTGACGCCGTAACCTGACGCACCCGCGCGCCCACGAACGGCCCCGGCCCCGGACGGGGCCGGCTTCCTGGGCGTGGCCGGCCGCCCGGGCTCAGGAAGCCGGCCACGCTCAGGCGGGGGCCGGTCCGGGGCCGAGCCGGGGATCAGCCCAGGGCGATGTTGACGATCCGGCCGGGGACCACGATCAGCCGTTTCACCGTCCGGTCCGCGGTGTGCCGCGCGTACTCCTCGTGGCCGGCCACCAGATCGCGGACGGTCTGCTCGTCGGCGTCCGCGGGGACGTCGACGGTGAACCGTACCTTGCCGTTGACCTGCACCGGCAGCGTCACCGTGGACTCCGCCGCCAGCGAGGCGTCCCCCCGCGGGAAGGGGTGCCAGGCGAGCGAGCCGTCGTGGCCCAGCCGCGACCACAGCTCCTCGGCGATGTGCGGGGCCAGCGGCGCGACCATGAGGACCAGCGCCTCGGCGAGCGCGCGGGGCAGCCCGCCCGAGCCGCCGTAGCGCTTGCTGACGAAGTTGGTCAGCTCGATCAGGCGGGCCACCGCGGTGTTGAAGCGCAGGCCCGCGTAGTCCGCGTGGACGGCGAGGATCGTGCGGTGCAGCGCCCGGGTGGCCTCGGCGTCCGGCTCGGCGTCGGAGACGGCCGCCGTGCCGGTCGCCTCGTCGACGAGGTTGCGCCACAGCCGTTGCAGGAAGCGGTGGGAGCCGACGATGTCGTCGGTGTGCCAGGGCCGGTCCGCGTCCAGCGGGCCCATGGCCATCTCGTAGACCCGCAGGGTGTCCGCGCCGAAGCTGTCGTACATCTCGTCCGGGCTGACGCTGTTCTTCAGGCTCTTGCCCATCTTCCCGGAGCGCCGGTTCACCGGCTCGCCGTCGTGGGTGAACCCGCCGTCGCCGGTGCGGACGACCTCGGCCGCGGGCACGTACATGCCGCGGGCGTCGGTGAACGCGTCCGCCTGGATGTAGCCCTGGTTGAACAGCCGCTTGAACGGCTCCTTCGTCGAGACCAGCCCCAGGTCGTAGAGGACCTTGTGCCAGAACCGCGCGTACAGCAGGTGCAGGACGGCGTGCTCGACACCGCCGACGTAGAGGCCCACGCCGCCGTCGCCGGGCGGGCCGTCGGGGGTGTGCATCCAGTAGCGCTCGACCTCGGCGTCGACGAAGCGCTCGCTGTTCGTCGGGTCGAGGTAGCGCAGGTAGTACCAGCAGGAGCCGGCCCACTGCGGCATGGTGTTGGTCTCGCGCCGGTACGTCTTCGGCCCGTCGCCCAGGTCGAGGGTGACGGTGGCCCAGCCGGTGACCCGTGCCAGCGGGGGGACCGGGTCGCTGACGTCGTCGTCGGCCGTGGCCGTCGGCCGGAAGTCGGTCATCTCCGGCAGGGTGACGGGCAGCAGTTCGTCCGGGAGCGCGACCGGCAGGCCGTCGTCGTCGAAGACGACCGGGAAGGGCTCGCCCCAGTAGCGCTGCCGGGAGAACAGCCAGTCCCGCAGCCGGTAGGAGCGGGCGGCGCGGCCCGCGCCGACGTCCTCCAGCCAGCGGACCGTCGTCTTGATCGCGTCCGGCTTCGACAGCCCGACGAGGGACGGCGCCGCACCCGGCGCCGAGAGGTACTCTCCCTCCCCGGCGAAGGCGGCCGGCCAGGTGTCCGCCGCCGCGCCCGCGGGCACTCCGTGTTCGGTGCGCCAGTCCTCGCTCGGCGCGAGCACAGCAGGGACGGGCAGGCCGAACTGCCGGGCGAAGGAGAAGTCGCGCTGGTCGTGCGCGGGAACAGCCATGATCGCGCCGGTCCCGTACCCCATCAGGACGTAGTCGGCGAGGAAGACCGGGATATCGCTGCCGGTGACCGGGTTGGTGACGTACGCGCCGGTGAAGACGCCGGTGCGCGGGACCTCGTCGGTGCCGCGCTGACGGTCGCCCAGGCGGGCGGCGTACTCCCGGTAGGCGGCCACGGCCGCCCGCGGCGTCCAGGCTGCCCGGTCCGGCGCCGGGACGCTGTTGTCGGCTCCCGGGGCGGCACCGGCGGCGTCCCGCGGCTCGGTGCCCGGGGTGAGGGGCGGGTCGGTGAACGTCCAGTTGACGGGGGTGTCCGGCGGCCAGGTCCGCGCGGTCAGCGTGTCGACGAGGGGGTGCTCGGGGGCGAGCACCATGAAGGTGGCGCCGGCCAGGGTGTCGGGACGGGTGGTGAACACCTCGACGCGGACGTCGGAGCCGGCCGCGGGGAACTCGACCGTGGCGCCATCGCTCGGCCCGATCCAGTTCCGCTGCATCTGCTTGATGGAGTCCGGCCAGTCGACCAGGTCCAGGTCGGCGATCAGGCGCTCGGCGTAGGCGGTGATCCGCAGCACCCACTGGCGCAGCGGGCGGCGGAAGACCGGGTAGTTGCCGATGTCGCTGCGCCCGTCGGCGGTGACCTCCTCGTTGGCGAGCACCGTGCCGAGGCCGGGGCACCAGTTGACCAGCTGCTCGGAGATGAAGGCCAGCCGGTAGCCGTCCACGACCTGCCGGCGTTCGGTCGGGCCGAGCGCCGGCCAGGGCCGGTTGTGCGGGTTGGCGCTGCCCTTGGGGACGCGGGTGCCGGCGGCGAACTCGGCGACCAGCTCGTCGATCGGGCGGGCGCGGTCGGCCTGGTCGTCGTACCAGCTGTTGAAGATCTTCAGGAAGATCCACTGTGTCCAGCGGTAGTACGCCACGTCCGTGGTGGCGATCTCGCGGCGGGTGTCGTGGCCCAGCCCCAGCCGGCCGAGCTGGCGCCGCATGTTGTCGATGTTGGCTTCGGTGGTGACCCGCGGGTGCTGCCCGGTGTTGATGGCGTACTGCTCGGCCGGCAGGCCGAAGGCGTCGTAACCGAACGGGTGCAGGACGTTGTAGCCGGTCATCCGCAGGTAGCGGGCGAACACGTCGGTGCCGATGTACCCGAGCGGATGCCCCACGTGCAGGCCGCTGCCGGACGGGTAGGGGAACATGTCCATGACGAAGAACGGCGGCCGTCCGGCGACCTCGTCGAAACCGTCCGACAGCGGGCCCCGCGGGTTGGGGGAGTGGAACGTCCCCCGCCGCGACCACGCCTGCTGCCAGCGGCGCTCGATCTCGCCGGCGAGCCGGGCGTCGTAACGGAACGGCAGGTCCACGGCTCCGGCCGCGCCGCCTGTGACCGGCTCAGCGTCCACCGGCCGGGTGTCATCTTCACGCCCGGTGACGGTGTGGCCGGCGGCAGCGTCCCTGGTGTCCCGCGCGCCGGCGTCCCGCACGGCGTTGCCGTTGGTGCCGCTGTGCTCGACACGGCTGTGCTCGGTACTGCTGGTCATCTCTCATCATCCTCAGGTCAACCCGACCCGACCCGTCCCGCGGACCCTGCGGGAATCCGCGGATCACGACAGCGGAACCAGCTGTGCTGGCTCATGGCAGGCACACGCGGATGGTGTCGATCGTTGGTTCGAGCCTATCCGGAGCCTGTGAACCGGGGCTGGCAGGCCGGGCCGGAAGGCCCGGAAGGTATGGTGCCCGCCAGCGGGTACGAGAGCCGAAGGTACCGGACGCAGGCCAGGCCGATGCCGGCCGCGATCAGGTGGCCGGCGGCGGTGAAGTCGCGGGTGCGGACCGCGGCGAGGACGAGCGGCGCCAGCAGGCCGCCGACCAGCGGCCACCGCCGGTGCGCCCGTGCCGTGGCGGCGAGCACCGTGGCACAGGCGATCAGGCCATAGCTGGCGCCGACGTCGACGGCCTCGGTGACATGCCCGCCGACAAGCCCGGCACGTTGGCCCAGCAGCAGCCCGCCGGCGACGAGCAGGCTCGCTCCGACATGCCCGGAGGCGAACACGCCGAGTGCCGGTCGGGGGCCGGCCACCCGTTCCAGCGGCGCGAGCAGCGCCGCCACCGCGGCGGCCGTCTGCGGGAACGTGCCCCTTTCGAGCCAGAACGCGCTGGCCACCAGCACGTACAGCGGGCGGCTGCGCAGCCCCGCGAGGTTGGTGGACCGGCTGCGCAACAGGCGCTGGTAGGCGTCCTGGTCGAGCCGGTGGACGACCGCGAGCACGGCCGAGGTGACGCTCAGGACGCAGAGATAGGCCATGGCCAGGGGCGCGGCCCGCCAGGCCCGGGCCAGCGGGTCGTCCCGGCTTGCGGACGCCGTCCGCCGTACCCGCGGCCAGGTCCGCGGCAGCGGGCCGGGACCTGGGCCGGGACCTGGGCCGGGACCTGGACCGGGACCTGGACCGGGACCTGGGCCGGGACCTGGCCGTAACCGCGCCCGGGACAGCGCGATCTGTAAGTAGGACGCGGTTTGTGGGTGAGAAGACGCGGAATGTAAGTAGGGCGGCGCGGAGGTCGCCCTGCAGGTCACCATCCGGTCGACTGGCACCATAAAAGGTTCCAAGCGCCCACGGCCCGCTGAACTTCCCGACGGCGGGATGCTGGGTACATGCCGAACCGTCTAGCCGAGCAGACCTCGCCGTACCTCCTCCAGCACGCCGACAACCCGGTCGACTGGTGGCCCTGGGGGCCGGCGGCCTTCGCCGAGGCCACGGCCAGGGACGTGCCCGTCCTGCTGTCCGTGGGGTACGCGTCCTGCCACTGGTGCCATGTGATGGCGCACGAGTCGTTCGAGGACCCGGACACCGCGGCGATCATGAACGAGCACTTCGTCAACATCAAGGTCGACCGGGAGGAGCGGCCCGACGTCGACGCCGTCTACATGGACGTCACCGTCGCCCTCACCGGCCATGGCGGCTGGCCGATGACGGTGTTCCTCACCCCGGCCGGGGAGCCGTTCTTCGCCGGCACCTACTTCCCGCCGGTGCCGCGGCCGGGGATGAGCTCGTTCCGGCAGCTTCTCGCCGCGGTCACGCACGCGTGGCGGACGCGGCGTGACGAGGTGGCGGCCTCCGGCGCGGACATCGCGCGCCGGATCGCGGCGGTGGCGTCGGGGCCGGCCGGCCCGTCGGCCGGGCTCACCGGTGACCTGCTCGACATCGCCATGTCGAAGGCCGCGCGGTCCTTCGACCCGGAGCACGGCGGCTTCGGGCCGGCGCCGAAGTTCCCGCCGTCCGCGCTGCTGGAGATGCTGCTGCGCCACCACGCCCGCACCGGGGACGCCGCCAGCCTGCGGATGGTCACCACCACCTGCGAGCGGATGGCCCGCGGCGGGATCTACGACCAGCTCGCGGGCGGGTTCGCCCGTTACAGCGTGGACGCCACCTGGACGGTCCCGCACTTCGAGAAGATGCTTTACGACAACGCCCAGCTCCTGCGGGTGTACCTGCACCTGTGGCGGGCGACCGGGTCCCCGCTGGCCGAGCGGGTCGCCCGGGAGACAGCCGCCTTCCTGCTGCGCGACCTGGGGACCCCGGAGGGCGGTTTCGCCTCGGCGCTGGACGCGGACACGGCCGTCCCCGCCGGGCCCGGCACCGGCGGGGACGGCTCGTCCGGGCACGGCGCCGGTGGGCTCAGCTCCGCCGGGCACGGCGCCGGTGGGCACGGCGTGGAGGGCGCCACCTACGTGTGGACGCCGGCCGAGCTTGTCGACGTCCTCGGCCCGGCGGACGGCGCCTGGGCCGCGGACGTCTTCGGCGTGACCGCCGCGGGCACGTTCGAGCACGGCACGTCCGTCCTGCAGCTGCGGGTGGACCCGGACGATCCCGGCCGGTTCGCGTCGGTGCGCGAGCGGCTCGCGCGGGCCCGGGCGGCCCGCCCGCAGCCCGCCCGGGACGACAAGATCGTCGCGGCCTGGAACGGGCTCGCGATCGCGGCGCTCGCCGAGGCCGGCGCGCTGCTGGCCGAACCGGCCTGGGTGACCGCCGCCACCAGCGCCGCGACACTGCTGCGCGACGTCCACCTGGTGGACGGCCGGCTGCGGCGCACCAGCCGGCACGGCCGCGTCGGCGCGAACGCCGGGGTGCTGGAGGACTACGGCGACGTGGCGGAGGGCCTCCTTGCCCTGCACCAGGTCACCGGGGACGAACAGTGGCTGGCGCTGGCCGGTGACCTGCTGGCGGTCGCCCGGGCCCGCTTCGCCGCGGACGACGGTGGCTTCCACGACACCGCCGACGATGCCGAGCGGCTGCTGCGCCGGCCGCGGGACCCTTCGGACTCGCCGACGCCGTCCGGCCAGTCCGCGGCCGCCGGCGCGCTGTTGACCTACGCGGCGCTGACCGGTTCCGACGAGCATCGCCGGGCCGCCAAGCGCGCTCTGGAGGTGCTCGCCCCGCTGCTCGCCGCGAACGCGTCCTTCGCGGGGTGGGCTGGGGCGGTCGGCGCGGCACTGCTGGCCGGCCCCGCCGAGGTCGTCGTCGTCGACCGCCCGGACCTCGAGCGGACGGCCCGGCTGACCACCTCACCGGGCGCGGTCGTGGTCACCTCCGGGCCCCTGGCTCGAGGACGGGGCACAGCGGGGGTCTACGTGTGCCGGGGCTTCGTCTGCGAGCGCCCGGTGAGCACCGTGGATGCGGTGCGTGACCAGCTGGGAGTCCGGCTCGTCCTGCCGGCGACCGGCTGAGCGTCTCGCGGGTACGCCGGGCGTCCTGACCCCTGGACGTGGCTCTGGAGATGTTCGTAAGCGATACCTCGTAAGTGGTACCCATTGCCATGTATCTTCTGTAAGTATGTAATCAAACGGGGTGCGAGACGCCTGGAAGCCCGCACCGGACGCGGACCGCGAGGAGGCAGACATGGTGGGTGCGCGTGGACGTGGTTTCGGCCGCTGGGGTGAGCGTGAGCAGGTGCCGCCCGCGGACGACGCGCCGGCGTGGTTCGTGGGCAGGCTGCCCGACACCTGGTTCACCGGTGCCGCGACGGTGACCGTCGACCGGGACGAGATCGTGGTGGTGGGGACGATCCCCGCCGCGGAGCTGGAGACCGATGACCCCACCGCGGTCGCCGCCGCCGAGTCCGGCCGCATCCGCCGGTTCCGCGAGCAGACCAGGGACGACCGGATCGCGATCGCCCAGGAGGCCGAGCGGCGCTACGGGCGCAAGGTGGCGTGGGGGGCGGCCGCGGGCGGGACGACCGAGTTGTTCACCACCCTGTCCGTTCCGGTGATGACCAGGCTCCGGCAGCCGGAACGCCAGGTGCTCGACACGCTGGTCGACTCCGGGGTCGCGCGCAGCCGGAGCGACGCGCTGGCCTGGTGCGTCCGGCTGGTCGGTGACAACGCGCAACCGTGGCTGGCCCGCCTGCGGGAGGCGCTGGAGAAGGTCGAACAGGTCCGCGCGGAGGGGCCGGAGCTGTGAGCCCGCATGCCGCCCCGGCCGGCGGGCCCGTGGGATAGCAGGCTTTCGGCCAGACCATTCCCATGTTATGTTGCGTAGATTGCCAGAATGACGGCAATATAGTGACATGTCGCCGCGACGATGGTAAACGCGTGAAAAACCTCGTGGTAGCCGAACGTCCGCGGAGCCGGGTTGGGGCGCCGGGACGCGTAGACAAATGCCCCGAGGCTGTACAGAACGCCACCGGCGAGGATCAGGGCCAGCGCCGCGACGCCGGCGGTGCGCAGCAGCTCGGGTATGACGAAGACCGCCACCCAGCCGAGGGCGATGTACAGCGGCACCATCAGGAAGCGCGGTGAGTGCAGCCAGAGCATCCGCAGCCCGATACCGACCGCGGCGCCGCCCCAGACCACCGCGAGTATCGTCCGGGCGGTCCGCGGCGGAAGCGCGAGCAGGGCCAGTGGTGTGTAAGTCCCGGCGATGAAAACGAAGATCATGGAATGATCGAGCCGTTTCATCAGAGATCGCGCGCGTGATGTTGCCCACATCCTCCGGTGATACAGCGCGCTCGTGCCGAACAACATGGCGATGCTTAGCGCATAAACACCCACCGCCACCCGTGCACGGAACGTCGTGGCCAGCGTAATGGCGATGACGCCGAGTGCAAGGCTGACCGGGAAGGCGCCCGCGTGCAACCATCCGCGCATCCTTGGTCGCACCAGGTCGCTTGGATGGTGACGGAAGTCGCGGCCGGGTGCGGTCGTGGTCACATGGTCACCGTATCTTGCGCCCGTCATGGTTACCAGTGGGCGTCGTTGATCGGCTTCTCGCGGGCTTCGTGACGGAAGATTTGCCCGATTGCGGTGGCTCGACCGCGCGACTGTTGGAAGCTCCCAAGGTAGAGTCAAAAGATCCTGTACACGGCCTCGAATCGCCTATGGCTGTGGCTGATCCACTATGTGCTGGACGGTGATGGCGCGGGCGCGGTGTTGCGGGGTGACGGCGCGTGCGTTCTGTAGCCCCGGGCACGAGTGGACCTTCCATGGCGTGGGCATAGGTGCTATGGCGAGGCCGTGGTGGGCTCGACTCAAGCGGAGGTGGGAGCTGTGACGACCGCGGCGCAGATTTCGGGGCTTGACGCTGCCCCGACCAGGCATGCCGGGCTGCTTGCCTGGGTGCGTGAGATCGCCGAACTCACCCAGCCGGAGCGGATTTGGTGGTGTGACGGTTCTGACGCGGAGTACGCGGAACTGACCCGCCTGCTGGTCGACAAAGGCACGTTCGTCCCGCTGGACCCCGAGAAGCGGCCCGGCAGTTTCTACGCCGCTTCCGATCCCACCGACGTCGCCCGGGTCGAGGACCGCACCTTCATCTGCTCGCGGAATCCCGAGGACGCCGGGCCGACCAACAACTGGACCGACCCGGACGAGATGAAGGTGAAACTGCGGGGCCTGTTCGAGGGCAGCATGCGGGGGCGCACGATGTATGTCGTGCCGTTCTGCATGGGCCCGCTGGGCTCCCGTATTTCGGCGCTCGGAGTCCAGCTCACCGACTCGGCATATGTCGCCGTGTCGATGCGGACGATGACCCGTATGGGCGCGCCCGCCCTGGAGCAGCTGGGTGACGACGGTTTCTTCGTCCCGGCCGTGCATTCACTGGGTGCCCCGCTCGAGCCCGGTCAGGAGGACGTGCCATGGCCGTGCAACTCGACCAAGTACATCACGCATTTCCCGGAGACCCGGGAGATCTGGTCGTATGGTTCGGGCTACGGTGGTAACGCCCTGCTCGGCAAGAAGTGCTACGCTCTGCGTATCGCCTCGGTGATGGCCCGGGACGAGGGCTGGCTGGCCGAGCACATGCTCATTCTCAAGCTCACCTCGCCCGCCGGGAAGGTCCACTTCGTCGCGGCGGCGTTTCCGTCGGCCTGTGGCAAGACCAACCTGGCGATGCTCATTCCCACCCTGCCGGGCTGGAAAGCCGAGACCATCGGTGACGATATCGCCTGGATGCGTTTCGGGGAGGACGGCCGACTTTACGCGGTGAACCCGGAGGCCGGTTTCTTCGGGGTGGCGCCCGGCACGGGCGTGGAGACCAACCCCAACGCGATCGCGGCCCTGTGGGGCAACACGGTCTTCACCAACGTCGCCCGCACCGACGACGGCGACGTGTGGTGGGAGGGGCTGACAAAGGACAAGCCGGCCCATCTGACCGACTGGAAGGGCCGGGACTGGACGCCGGATTCCCCCGAGCCGGCCGCGCATCCCAACGCCCGTTTCACCGTGCCGGCGGGCCAGTGCCCGACGATCGCGCCGGAGTGGGAGGACCCGAAGGGCGTCCCGATCTCGGCGATCCTCTTCGGCGGGCGCCGGGCGACCGCGGTCCCGTTGGTGACCGAGGCGCCGACCTGGCAGCGCGGGGTGTTCTACGGGTCGATCGTCGCCTCGGAGACGACCGCGGCGCAGGCCGGCGCGATCGGCAAGCTGCGGCGTGACCCGTTCGCGATGCTGCCCTTCTGCGGCTACAACATGGCCGGCTACTTCGCGCACTGGCTGTCGATCGGACGCAGGACGGACCCGGCGAAGCTCCCGCGGATCTACTACGTCAACTGGTTCCGCAAGAGCGCGCAGGGCCGCTTCCTGTGGCCGGGCTTCGGGGAGAACAGCCGGGTGCTGGCCTGGATCATCGGCCGTCTCGAGGGCGAGGCCGACGGGGTGGAGACCCCGCTGGGCGTCCTGCCTGCCCCCGGAGCGCTGTCCACAGAGGGGCTCGACGTCCCGGCCGAGGACCTCGCCGAGCTGCTCACCCTCGACACCGAGCTGTGGAAGGAGGAGGCGGAGCTGATCCCCGAGCACTACCGGACCTTCGGCGACGCGCTTCCGGCCGAGCTGTGGTCCGAGCAGGAGGCCCTGGTCGAGCGCCTGAAGGGCTGAACGACGGGACACCTGGGCCGGCTGCTCCCCGCTCCGGGGCAGCGGCGGGTGTGACCACGGGGATCGGGCCGGCGTCCGGCATGTGCCAAGGGCGCCGGCCCGATCGTTGTCGTCGCGGCCTTGTCCGGTGCTCTGGCGTCCCTCCCGGGCCGGTGCGTCCCGACGCTGCCCATCCGACGCTGCCCATCCGACGCTGTCCACCTACCGCTGTCCGGCTGCGCCGGCCGTCCGTTTGTGGCCGTCTGTTTGCCGCTGTCTGTTTGTCGCCGTCTGTTTGCCGCGGCCGTGCCGTCTGCCGCCGGTGCGCCTGTTGCCGTCGTTCTGTCCGGCTGATCCGTCCTGCTGATCCGTCCTGCCGATCCGTCCTACGATTTGTCCGGCCGTTCTGCCCGGTTGATCTGTCCGGAGGTCCCGCGGCGTTCTGTCCGGGTCCTCTGGAAATGTCGTCGGCCGGTGCCGTGGCCGCCGGTTCTCCGGCCGGGGCGCGCTCTGTTCTCCGGTCGGGATGTACCGGCCAGGTAAACGCCGGGAAACGTCAGGATACGAACGCGGGGACACATAGTTGTCTGCTACGGCACGGTCCAGAGATCATGATCATGATTGTGGCTGGAGTACAAGCGATTTTCCATCGGCCATCACCATACGGTCGGTGACCGTTGCTGAGCGTGTTGTGCGAAGATGGTCGCGCTTTCGCGGCGGGGGAGCTAACGTGTGGCACTGGGTACGCCGGGTGGGTGTCGCACGACGATGATCCATCAGGCGGGACCAAGATGGCTCAAGTCGTGGTCCGGCACTGGGCCGGGCCATTCGGGAGGCCCCTCGGTGCCGCATTCGCGACAACGCCAGGAGGCCGGTGCCCGGCCTCCCGCGGGGGGCCCGGTCCCGGACTTCCTCCGAATAAGCGGGTGGGCGTGTGCCACGAACGCATGTCGTCGACACAAGCGTGCTCCTGTCTGATCCTGGCGCGCTGCTGCGGTTCGCGGAGCACAATGTGGTGCTTCCTCTGGTAGTCGTAGGAGAACTGGAAGGAAAGCGGAACCACCCCGAACTGGGCTGGTTCGCCCGCGAGGCCCTTCGCCTCCTCGACGACCTACGAATCCGCCACGGTCGACTGGATCAGCCACTGCCGTTGGACGACGGTGGAACGCTACGGGTCGAACTCAATCACACCGACCCGTCGGTGCTCCCACCGGGGTTCCGGGTGGATGACAATGACTCCCGCATTCTTGCCGTCGCGCTCAATCTCGCCAGGGAGGGCAACGACGTCGTCCTGGTCACCAAGGACCTGCCGCTGCGGGTGAAGGCGTCCGCGGTCGGCCTCGCCGCCGAGGAGTACCGGGCGCAGACGCCGGTGGACTCCGGCTGGAGCGGTATGGCGGAGCTCGCCGTCGCCCAGGACGACCTGGACCGGCTCTACGCCCGCGAGACCGTCGAGATCCCGGACGCTGCCGGGCTGCCGTGCCACACCGGGCTGGTGCTCACCGCCGCCGGCGGCAGCGCCTCCGCGCTGGGCCGGGTGACCGCGGACAAGAAGGTGCGCCTGGTCCGTGGCGACCGGGAGGCGTTCGGCCTGCACGGGCGGTCCGCGGAACAGCGGGTCGCGCTCGACCTGCTGCTCGACCCCGACGTCGGGATCATCTCCCTGGGCGGCCGGGCCGGCACCGGCAAGTCGGCGCTGGCGCTGTGCGCCGGCCTCGAAGCGGTGATGGAACGCCGGCTGCACCGGCGGGTCGTGGTGTTCCGGCCGCTGTACGCGGTCGGCGGCCAGGATCTCGGCTACCTCCCCGGCAGCGAGAACGAGAAGATGGCGCCCTGGGCACAGGCCGTCTTCGACACCCTCGGCGCACTGGTCTCCCAGGAGGTCATCGAGGAGATCGTCGACCGTGGCATGCTCGAGGTGCTGCCGCTGACGCACATCCGCGGCCGGTCGCTGCACGACGCGTTCGTCATCGTGGACGAGGCGCAGTCGCTGGAACGCGGCGTGCTGCTGACCGTGCTGTCGCGCCTGGGGCAGGGGTCACGGGTCGTGCTGACGCATGACGTCGCGCAGCGTGACAACCTGCGGGTGGGCCGGCACGACGGGGTCGCGTCCGTGATCGAGACCCTGAAGGGCCACCCGCTGTTCGCGCACGTCACGCTCACCCGCTCCGAACGGTCGCCGATCGCCGCGCTGGTCACCACCATGCTGGAGGACCTCGTCCTGTAAGGCTCGGCGGCCCCGTGGGCGGTCCCACCAGCACCTGCGGCCGCCGCTGGCGGTTCCTGCCAGCGGCGGCCGTTCCCGCGCGGTCTCCGCAGCCCTGCGGGAACCCGGCGGGCCTGCCATCGGCCGGCCGTTCGTCTACCGCGCCGCTGTCCGTCCGGCCCAGCCGGGCGGACCCGGGCTGGACGGGCACGGGCTGGACGGACACGGGCTGGACGAGCGCGGGAATCGGGCGGATCAGGGAACGTACCGGGCGTGGCAGGGGTTGACGTTTCAGGCCCTGTCGCCGAAGTGCCCACGGTGGCGTGGTCATGTTCTTGCCGTGTCACCGCGGGCCGGACAAGTCCCGGAGGTCGTGGAAGATGTTCTTCACCCGCCACAAGTCCACCCTGCCCACGGCCGAGCAGGCGCTGCCCGGCCGTGAGGTACCGGCCTTCGCCGTGCCCGAGCGGCACGCCGTCCTCGGCACACCGCTACAGGGGCCCTTCCCGGTGGGGCTGGCGACCGCCGTGTTCGGGCTCGGCTGCTTCTGGGGCGCGGAGCGGAAGTTCTGGCAGACCCCCGGGGTGTACTCGACCGCGGTCGGGTACGCGGGCGGGATCACGCCGAACCCGACGTACGAGGAGACCTGTTCGGGCCTGACCGGGCACACCGAGGTCGTCCAGGTGGTGTTCGACCCGGCCGTGGTGAGCTACGAGAACCTGCTGAAGGTCTTCTGGGAGGCGCACGACCCGACCCAGGGCATGCGCCAGGGCAACGACGTCGGCACCCAGTACCGCTCGGCGATCTACACCTTCTCGGACGAGCAGCTCGCCGCCGCGCGGGGCAGCCGGGACGCCTTCCAGACCGTCCTCGACACCGCCGGCCTCGGCCCGATCACCACCGAGATCGCCCCCGCCGGCCCGTTCTACTACGCGGAGGACTACCACCAGCAGTACCTGCACAAGGTCCCCAACGGCTATTGTGGCATTGGCGGCACAGGGCTTTCCTGCCCGGTCGGCGTAGCCCAGACCGACGCCGGCTGACCGCGGCCGGGATGGCCCCGGCAGCCGACTGGATGTCCGAGGGTATCCGGCGGTGTCTGTCTCACTCCGTTCCTGCGGTAGCCGCGGATCCACTACGTACGTGGGGAAGCTACCGCTCGAAGATGTCGTGGGTGCCGATGCGCAGCCAGATGACGTGCGGGCCGGGCTTGCCGGGGATCGGCTCGCCGTACGTCCACAGCGCCCGACCATCACGTGCCCACGTCATCTCGAACACCCCGGGCTCGGACTTGAAGCCCTTGACCCGCAACTTCGGGTGGAAGGAGCCCGAAGTCAGCCCTTTACGGAACAGCGCGACGGTACGCAGGAACGCGGCCCGCTGCGCCGGGGAGAGCCGATGGAACTCCGCGAGGAAGCGGGCAACCGGCTCGAAGGTGGGCACGGTCACGACAATAGGGCGAAAGGGGAGCGCCCTTTCGAGGGGTCAGCTTGCCTTCGAGTGTGGGTCCATGGACAGCTCGTGGAGGAGCGCGTCGAACGCGGCATCACTGGTACAGATGACCGATCGTCCTGCGGCAAGGTCCTCGCGCGCTTCGTCGATCGCCTGCTGGGTGGCGGGGTCCGGCTCGTCGACCCACTCGTGAGGCTCCGGGACGGCCACGCCGTAGATCTCCACATACACACTCTAACCCGGGTTGGACACCTGGTGGCGAACCCCGCGACGTCCTGAAGGCCGGCAACTCCACGTCAGGTACCCCAGGCCGACGCCGGCTGACGGCCGGGGTGACTCGGCGGCCGATGGGACGTTTCCAGGTATCCAGCGGTGTCCGTCCTACTCCGTTCCCGCCGTGGCCACGGACCCACGGTGTGCGCGGGGTTGCTACCGTTCGAAGATGCCGTGGGTGCCGATGCGCAGCCAGATGACGTGCGGACTGGGCTTACCGGGGATCTTCTTGAAGCTCTTGACACGGAGCCGGGGATGGAAGTGGCCTGCGACCACTCCCGCAATGAACAGCGGTAACGCCGCGCGGAAGGCGGTTTTCTCCTCCCGGCTGAGCCGGTCGTACTCGACCCGGAAGCGGCCGACCGACTGGAACGTGGGCATGAGGGGACGGTACCGACATTCTTTGCCGACATCCGGCAAGTGCGACCTTCCGGGCGCGTCGCCTCAGCTTGCGCGGGGGTGGGCCTCCAGCTCGTCAAGGAAGGACTCAAAGCCCTCGATGCCGTCGTGGATGACGAAGTCGCCGGCCTCGATGTCCGCGCGTGCTTCGTCGATCGCCTGCTGGGTAGCGGAGTCGGGTTTGTCCGCCCATTCGTACGGCTCGGGGTATGGCCAGGCGTTGGGTTGCGTCACTTCCCACCTCCCCTGGGTCAGGCTAGGCCTTTCGATGGCCACATCGAAGCGGCCTTCAAAGCATGCCCACACATGCGAGCACTGACAAGAACATCGGAGCGTGAGTTAAGACCATTGCCTCGCCCCTGCCTGCTGACGAATCTGCTCGCGGTCACCGTCGCTCGATGACGGAGTCAAGCCATGCGGCGGCGCGGGTCAGGGCGTCGTTGGGCTCCACGGGAGCGTCCAGGGAAGCGAGCAGTTCGTCGAAGAAGTCCGCCGGGACTCTCGTGATGAGTTCGTGCTCCCGGAGTACCTCCACGGCACGCTCCTCCGCGGCGGTTCGCGCGAAGTCCGACGCGGTCTGGTGTGTGAGGGACGCCACACGCTCGATCAGATGCTTGAGCTCGGGCCGCACTCGGAACTCGAATCGTCCTGACGTTGCCGAAGCAGCCATAATCCACATCCCTGTCTTGTCCGTACGAGTGTACGGACAGATGTACGGGGCAGAAAGCGGAGGCCGCCCGGAGCACGCCTGGAAGCGGGCGGCCTCGGCGGCACCGGCCTGTCCTGCCCGGTCGGCATAGCCCAGGCCGACGCCGGCTGGCCGGCCGAGCTCCGCCTGGCCGCCACCGCTACCATCACGATCTTCTTCTCCCGATCCGTCCAGTCGCAAAATGGAACTAACTGCCTGTTTCATCTCATATTGGCAGGTGGGGAGCGTGCCTTCTCCCCGTTTTGTACAATCCGGGGTATGGGTGAGATGCCGATCAGCGAGGCGCGGGACCATCTCGGTGAGATCGTGTCCAGGGCGGAGCACATCCACGAGAGGACTGTGCTCACCCGTCATGGTCGCGCGGTCGCCGCGGTCATTTCAATTGACGACCTGCGGGATCTGGAAAGAGCCGAGGACGAATCCGATCTCATCGCCGCCAGGGAGGCGCTCGCCTCCAGCGAGCCCCGGGTGCCGCATCGGGACGTGATGGCGGAGTTCGGCCTGCTCTGACACTGAAGTACGAGGTCGAGTGGACGACACGGGCCCTGCGTGGACTGCGCAAGCTGGACAGGGCCGCGGCTCGTCGAGTGCTGCTTGCGGTGACCCGGCTGTCGGACGATCCGCGCCCGGCCGGTGTGCGTGCGCTGGTCGGCGAGCCAGCGGGGACACTGCGTCTGCGGGTAGGGGATTACCGAATGGTCTACCTGGTGGACGATGGCCGCATCGTCGTGACGGTGGTCAGGGTGGGGCACCGCAGGGAGATCTACTGATCATGATCGTCGTGTCCTGGGCGGCGGATCAGGACGGACGGGTCCGGGAGCGGTCGGTTTGTGGGATGATCGTGGTGGCATTGTTCGCGAGGTGCCTCAGGTTGCCTGGGGTCTCGGGCGCGTGACCGGGTGACCGGTCGGGCGTGCCCGGGGCGGCCAGGTGGCCGGGGAGAATCGGGAAGCCGGTGTGAGTCCGGCACGGGCCCGCCGCGGTGATCGGGGAGCCGCCGCCCACGCGCACGGGCCGGGTCCGACAGGTGTCGGTCGATGTGGGTGTGTCGTCCGGATTTTTCTCCGGGGCCGCCCCCGCGATCGAGGATCCGTCGGACGCGGCCCGGGAGCAGCCACTGGACCGCGCGGTCCGGGAAGGCGGGCGGTCAGGTGCTGATCCGAGAGTCCGAAGACCGGCCTCGCATCCGTGCCATCCGCCGACGGGCGGGTGGCGGACAGCGGGAGCCTGCCATGCCAGTGGACCTGTACGGCGTGATCCATCAGCGACGGGACGTCCGCGCCCAGTTCACCGGGGCACCGATCCCGGACGGCGTCCTGGGCCGGGTGCTTGCCGCGGCGCACGCCGCCCCCAGCGTCGGGCTGAGCCAGCCGTGGGACTTCATCGTGGTCGAAAGCGAGCGGACCCGGCGTGCCTTTTACGAGCATGTCAGACGGGAACGCGCCGTCTTTGCCGCGGCCCTGACGGGCGAGCGGGCCGCCCGGTTCGCCCGGATCAAGATAGACGGCGTCCTGGAGTCCACGCTTTCCGTCGTGGTGACCTATGACGAGAGGCGTGGCGGGCCCGCCGTCCTGGGCCGGCATGCCATTGCCGACGCGGGGGTGTACTCGGTGTGCCTGGCGATCCAGAACCTGTGGCTGGCGGCCACCGCCGAGGGCCTCGGGTGCGGCTGGGTGTCGTTCTTCCGCGAGCGGGTCGTCCAGGACATGCTGGGTATTCCCGACGGTGTCCGGCCGGTCGCGTGGCTGTGCCTCGGCCCGGTCACGCATCACGAGCAGGTCCCTGACCTGGAAAGACATGGCTGGGCCCACCGCCGGCCGCTGGAGCGGGCGCTCCATCGTGAGACGTGGCGGTCCGCGTCCGACTGAAGATCGAATATAACTGAATGAATATTTCATGTAGCTATAAGTTGCCGTGTCGACATCCACGTCCGTGCCTACGCCCATGTTCTTGATGCGTCCGCGTTCTTGATGAAAGGTAGGGGGCTGTGGCTGACGTCCGTCGGATGAGGGAGCAGCCGGCCATCGGTCCCGGGGCCGCTGCGGTGGCACGGACCGGGTGGCCCGGCCAGATCGGCCGGCCTGGTCGGCCTGACTGCCCTGGCCAGCGCGAACGGACCGGACGGCGGGCGTCATGAGCGGCCGGCGTCGGGTGTACGTGGTGACCCAGCTCTCCCCGGCCGCGCCGTCGGCGGTGTTCGACCTCCTGGCGGACGGCGCGGGCTGGTCGCGGTGGGCGGGTCCGCTCATATCGCGATCGTGGTGGGAGCGGGAGGGCACACCCCAGCCGGGCGGCGTGGGGGCGGTGTGCCGGGTTGGCCGGCCGCCGCTGCTCCTCCGTGAAGAGATCGTCGAGTACCTTCCGGCCCGCCGGCACGCCTACCGGATCCGCTCGGCTCTGCTACCGATACGCGACTATCTGGCGACGGTGGACCTGGCGCCGGTGGGCGGCGGTACCGAGATCGTCTGGCAGGGCAGCTTCGTCCCGCTCATCCCGGGGACGGGAGCGGTACTTGCCGGCGCCCTGAAGTTCTTCATCGGCAGGCTGGCCCGCCGCCTGGCCAGGGCCGCGGCCACCGGCCCGCGTCCGGGCCCGGCGGCCACGCCGCCGGCCACATAGGCATGGCCGGCCCTGCCCCGGTGCTGGCAGGTATGGCCCGCCGCCGGGCGGCCGGCGGCGTGCCGGTGTCGACGCCGCCATACCGGGTAGGGCCGCCTGAACGGGCCGTTGACGCGGCCAGCCCCGTGTATCGGTTCGTCCTCGAGAATGATCTGGAGGGGATCATGGCCGTGAGACTGAGCCGCCGTTCCTATGAGCATGCCAGGAAACTGATCGAGAACGGTGCCGTGGTACTCGACGAACGAGACGGCTGGGGCGAGCACCAGCCCTCGACGCGGCAGGAGAACGAGTTCATCGCCGAACACGGTTTCAGCGAATACCGGAAATGGTATCTCGGCATTTCCGAGGACGACGACGAGGACGACAGGAAACGGTACCGGTTCCCGTACGGCGACTTCAGCAGGGTGCACCGTTGCGGCGTTCTCGCGGCCGAGTCACGGGCCGGCCGGTACAAGTACTTCGACATCGAGTGGGCGGTAGCTCATCTGCACGGGATGCTGGACGCGCTGATGAGCACGAAATAGCATCCGGGCACCGGACGGAATTCGGGTACAAAATTTCGGGTACGGCTGCGGGGCCCGGGCCGGCCGGTCGGATGCCGGCGGGTGCCCGACGGCCGCGCCGCGGTACGGGCGGTGGTGGGTCACCGGCCGTACCGGGCATCGGCATCGCGCGGCCATCGGGCTGGCGGGCCGTTGGGCCTGAAAAGCCGGTCCGGCTCGTTTCCGCCGGCCCGTTCACCGCGCTGCCGGCTGCGCTGCCGGCAGCCGGCCCACCGCTTCGTCCACTGCTTTCTACTGCTTCTGGAAGGTCAGTACCGTGCCGTTGGCCGTGCCGATCCCGGCCGTTCCGATGGTCCCTTTCAGGCCGTGCCCCTCGAAGGCGATCGAAGCCGCCAGGCCGGCTATCTGGTTGTCACTGGTGATCGTGTAGCCGGCGGCCGGCAGCGCCTGGCGGTAGAAGGCCGCCACCGCGTTGTCGGAGACACCGCTCAGGGTGAGCACGGACTCGTTGTTCCTGGACGTACCGGCCCCCACCTCGGCACCTGGCGGGATCGGGAAGTCCGCGGGGACGTTCGCGGCCTTCAGCGCGTCTCTGCCCGTGGCCACCTGCCCGCCGCCCGGCAGCGACGCCGAAATGGACGGCAGGGCCGTCGGCAGGCCCGTGGGCAGCGATGTCGGCAGCCCTCCCGGCAGGCTCACCGACCCGCTCGGCCCGGCCGGCCCGGGCGTTCCGCCCGGGCTCGTCGGTTCGTCGCAGGCGCCGAGCAGCAGTACCGCCAGGCCGCAGCCCACGGCTGCCACCGCCATCCGATGCCGCGTGGTGCCGGCGTGGCCACCGGAACCTCCGGAAGCACCCAATCTGATCTCCCCCTTCACACACCCCGGGCATGGCACGCGTCCTGTTCGCCGGCCCCGCCCGTCGGTGTCCGCCCCGCCCGCGTGGAGACGGTCTCCAGCGGTTGGTGCCGGTCGAGGTGGGCTGGTGCCGGTCGTCACACGATAGGCATCACATGCCGACACGTCGGCGCGGCTGTCGGCAGCCTGTCAGCGCGGCCGGGGGAACCGCTGGTGGCGACCGGCCGGGCGGGGGTGATTGTGTCGTTTTGGCGACTGTGTCCGGCTTGTTCGCCC
Source organism: Protofrankia sp. CiP1_Cm_nod2 (assembly GCF_920664355.1). Taxonomy (NCBI): domain Bacteria; kingdom Bacillati; phylum Actinomycetota; class Actinomycetes; order Frankiales; family Frankiaceae; genus Protofrankia; species Protofrankia sp. CiP1_Cm_nod2. Next base: position 7,622 of record NZ_CAKKTL010000015.1, on the reverse strand, counting down.
GTCTGACAGCCGAGTGACCGGCCGGCGCGTCGAGCGGAAAGTGCATGCCACGAACGGGATCCGGCTTCCGAGCGTGCCGGTCGGGCGCCGCGGAGTACGCCGTGGGCCTGTTCGGGACGGCGGCGCCCGACCCGCCCCCGTGCGCCAGAAATCTTCTTCTGGAGGTACTGTCATGTCCCGTGGCAGTGAGCAACAATGCGGTCGCCGGAGTAGTTCTTCGCTATCTCGAGGACAATCCTGGCGAGATCGAGAACCTGAGTCCGCTGGTGCTGGCCCTGATAGAGGGGGCGGACCCGGTGACGGATCCCGCCACCATGCCCGCGCACGTCACCTGGGGCGCGGTCGCGGTCACCACGGACTGGCGGGTGCTGCATGTTCGCCGCCTGGGCTCGGCGGGCTGGCTGCTTCCCGCCGGGCATGTCGACGCGGCCGACCAGTCCTTGTTGGGCGCGGCGCTGCGCGGGCTCGCCGCGGGAGCCGGAATAGCGGCTAATTCTGTGATTCCGGACACTGTTCATCCGATTGATATCGACGTGCGAGTCGCGCCCACCGACCCGGTCCGGGAAGAGCCCTCGCACGTGCATTACGACGTTCGTTTCGTGCTGTATGTCCCGGACGAGACGGTGCGGCCGCGTTCCGCGGGGACGGTCGACCATCGCTGGATCCCGGTGTGGGACCTGTTCGGCGCGCTGGGTGACAAGCTTCGTGCCCGCTGCGCCCGCGACGCTCGGGCGGAGCGGGTCCAGCCCGCCTGACGGCCCGCCCGGAAGCGGCGTGATCACGCTCCTCCCGCGCCTGCCGTCCCCGCCTGGTCCCGCGGTTGCTCCCGGCCCCGAGGGGACGCGAGCGGAGCGGCCGGGAGCCAGGCCGGAAGCCAGGCCGGGAGCCAGGGCCGCAGGTCAGGACCACTGGTCGGGGACCATGGCCAGCAGTGCCTACCGGATGTCCCGCTCCATCGTCTGACAGTGGTGTCGAGGGCCGGTCCGGGCCCGTTTCCGGGCAGTCGGGCGCCCGCGGCCCGTGCGGCCGGTCCCGGCATCCTTTACGGCGTCCGCCATGGCTGCTTTTTCCCGCGGAAATGCCGTGCGACAGGAGTCTTCCCGGCGTCCGACGCCGATCCGCGCGGTAGCGAAGAAAAAGGAAAGTGACGATGCGGCGACGTTCTGCCGCGGGTATACATCGGATGTGGCCATGCGGCACCACACAACCATCGCAATGCGGCATCGCGCGCCGCCGCGCACCGTTTCGAAAAACGCGGTCTGGCGGCCGACGAGGGGATTTTCGGGACCAGTGGAATCCGTCGACGAGCCAGCGCGGGCACCGGTCTCGCGACGTGCCGGCGCGGTACTGGTCGCGGCTGTCGTGGTAAATGCCCTCGTGCTGGCCCCGGTCGTCGGATCCGTGCGTTTCACCGGTGCCGGCGGATCCGCGCCGAATGTTTACGCGCCGGATATGCCCACGGAGCCACCAGCGCTCCGGTTGCCGCCCGCCGGTACCGTCACCCCGTCGCCGCGGCTCGTTCCCGAAACCGTGCCGAAGGCGCCGTCCCTGTCCGGGCTCGACCTGTCCGAGCGGTTCCGAGGATATCTCGAAGAGCGCCCCGGGCAGGTCGGTGTGGCGGTGTACGACGCGCTCACCGGCCGGACCATCACCGTCGACGACCCGACGGTGTCGGGTTTCGAGACGGCCAGCACGGTGAAACTGTCGATACTGCTGGGCATTCTGGAACGCGCCGGGCCGTCCGGACGTCTCGGCGCGGGCGAGCTGCGCAGCGCCAGGGCGATGATCGGCGTAAGTGACAACGCGGCCGCGAGCCGGTTGTGGCGCTCGCTCGGCGGTGCGGCGCCAATGGACGCCATGTTCCGCCGACTGGGGATGACCAGGACGAAAGCGGGCGGTGGTGGACGCTGGGGGCTCACCCTGACCAGCGCCGTCGACCAGCTCGCGGTGCTGCGCACGCTGGCCTATCCGGGCGGCGTACTGGGCGATCAGGCCCGGGCCACCGCGACGAGCCTGCTCGCCGGTGTGGTGCCCGCCCAGCGGTGGGGCCTGCCCGGCGGGGTGCCCGCGGGCGTCGCCGTGGAGGTGAAGAACGGCTGGCTGCCCCGTGACAGTGGCTGGGTGATCGCCAGCCTCGGGCATGTCCACGGGGGCGGGCGGGACTACGTGATGGCGGTCTACAGCCGCGGCAACCCGTCGATGCGGGCCGGCATCGACACGGTCGAGGGACTGTCCCGGATCGCCTGGGACGCCGCCGTGGCGCCGGTGGCGGTAGCGGCCCGCATCCGCTGAAGCCGCCCCGCCGCGCCGGGGCGTGCCTGACGCCTCCGCCGTCCGGTCACGGTGGCGGTCCGGCCGTCCGGGCGCGCCGGACGGGCCATGGGGTGGTGGTCCGGCCTGGACCGGGTACGTCTGGGCAGGCCATGGCGAACGGTGCCGGGACAGACAGGCTGTGGTAAATGGAACTGTCACCGGGGACGTCAGGCCGAGGGGGAGCAGTCGTGGATGCTGTGAAGACCGTTACGGTCCGTTTCGACGACGTCGGCCCGCACCCCGTGGCCGACATCGTCGGGTCACTGTCGACGATCAAGAGTGAAGGACGGCACCTGTGGCTCGGCGGGGACGAGACGGCGACGGTCGAACGGGTGACCCTGAGCGCGGCCGGGGACGCCTATGACGGCCACGTCTCCTTCCCGGTCGGTGACTTCCTGCCGCTGCCGGTGGGGCCGGACGCGGACGGCGTCATCCCCGAGATCGACATCGAGGGCTTCGACCGGCATGGCGGCTACCTGTGGTTCGTCGGCTCGCACAGCCTGACGCGCAAGCGGGTCAAGCCGCACCACGCGACCGAGACCGCGCTGCGCGCCCTGGCGAGGATCCGCAAGAACGCGAACCGGCATCTGCTCGGCCGCATCCCGGTCGTCACCCGGGACGGGCTGCCCACCCTGGTGAGCACCGCCGCCGCTCCGGACGGCGCCGGTGGGCAGCTGACCGCCGCCGCGCTGGGGCTGCGCAAGCAGACCCGGGTCACCACGGTGCTGAAGAACGACGAGCACCTCGGCCCGTTCCTGGCGATCCCGAGCAAGGACAACGGGTTCGACGTCGAGGGGCTGGCCGTCGTCGGCGAGCGGGTCTACCTGGGCCTGCGCGGGCCGGTGCTGCGCGGCTGGGCGGTGGTCGTCGAACTGCGCCCCACCGAGGGGGACGGCCAGGACCTCGGGCTGCGGCCGCTGGAGGGCGGCCTGCCCTACCGGAAGCACTTCCTGAACCTCGACGGCCTGGGCGTGCGCGACCTGCTCGTCCAGGGGGACGACCTGCTCGTGCTCGCCGGCCCGACGATGGACCTCGACGGCCCGGTCCGGGTCTACCGGTGGCGTGACGCGGTCAGGGCGCGGACGAGCGTGGTCGTCGACGACGACGCGCTCGTCCGTGTGCTGGACCTGCCGTTCGGGCAGGGCGACGACCACGCCGAGGGGATCGCCCTGGCCCCGGACGACCCCTCGTCGATCCTGGTCGTCCATGACAGCCCGGCGGCACACCGCCGGCCCGCTCCCGGCGTGATCCTGGTCGACGTCTTCCGGCTGCCCTGACCGCCGTCGCCCGACAGCCCTGGGCCGGACGGACGTCAGCTGCTGAAGCGGGCGACGGCACGCATCTTGTTCATCGCGTCCAGCGCCGCCACCTTGTAGGACTCGGCGAGCGTCGGATAGTTGAACACGGCGTCCACCAGGTAGTCGATCGTCCCGTCGCAGCCCATCACGGTCTGGCCGATGTGGACGAGTTCGGTGGCCCCGGTGCCGAAGACGTGGACGCCGAGCAGCTTGCGGTCGGTCGAGCTCACGAGCAGCTTCAGCATGCCGTAGGAGTCCCCGACGATCTGGCCGCGGGCGAGCTCGCGGTAGCGGGCCACGCCGACCTCGAACGGCACGGCCCGTTCGGTGAGCTCGTCCTCGGTGCTGCCGACGTAGGAGATCTCGGGGATGGTGTAGATGCCGATCGGCATCAGCTCGTGGCGCATCACGTGGACGGCCTCGCCGCAGGCCGCGTAGGCGGCGAGCCGGCCCTGCTCCATGGAGGTCGCGGCCAGCGCCGGGAAGCCGATGACGTCGCCGACGGCGTAGATGTGCTCGACCTCGGTCCGGAAGTCCGAACCGACCTTGATGCGGCCCCGGTTGTCGGCGCTCAGGCCCGCGTTGGAGAGGTTGAGCGCGGTGGTGAGCCCCTGGCGCCCGGCCGAGTACATCACGGTGTCGGCGGGGATCTTCTTGCCGCTTTCCAGCAGCGTCAGGGTGCCGCTGTGGTGACGTTCGACGGACACGACCGACTCGCGGAACCTGAACGTGACGGCCAGGTCCCGCAGGTGGTACTTGAGGGCCTCGACGATCTCCACGTCGCAGAAGTCGAGCATCCGGTCACGGCGCTCCACGACAGTCACCTTGGTGCCGAGCGCGGCGAACACGGACGCGTACTCGATGCCGATCACACCGGCGCCCACGACGACCATCGAGCCGGGGATCTTGTCCAGCGCCAGGATCTGGTCGCTGTCGACCACGGTACGGCCGTCGAAGTCGACCGTGTCCGGCCGGGCCGGCCGGGTGCCGGTGGCGATGATGATTTTCTCCGCCCTGACCCGGCGCTCGTCGGTCTGGTCGCTGCCGATGATGCTGATGGTGTGCGGGTCGACGAAGCTCGCCGTTCCGATGAGCAAGGCCACCCGATTACGGCTGAGCTGGCTGCGAATGACGTCGATCTCACGTCCGATGACGTGCTGGGTGCGCGAGGACAGGTCCGAGACGGTTATGTCGTCCTTCAGCCGGTAGCTCTGCCCGTACATCTCCCGCTGGGTCATACCGGTGAGGTAGAGCACGGCTTCGCGCAGCGTCTTCGACGGGATCGTGCCGGTGTTGATGCAGACCCCGCCGACCATGTCACGACGATCGACGATCGCGACGCGGCGGCCCAGCTTGGCGGCGGCGATAGCCGATTTCTGCCCGCCCGGGCCCGACCCGATGACGAGGAGGTCGTAGTCGTACATCGTTTGTCACCTCCTCAGCTGAAAACTCCCGCTATTGATTAGTGGGAGAATAACCGGACAGGACGGCACGGGACGTCCGGAACGTCAGGTTGTTACTGCCCCTTCTGTCGGGACCTCCGTACCTTCCCGCCGGCCATCCGGTCCGGGGCGGGCCGATCTCGCAGGTCCACGCGGTGACGGCCACCTCTGGCGGCCACCTCTGGCGGCCGGCGCGGCCGCCCGGGGACGCGCGGAAAAATCTTCGAGCTCCCCGTAACCTCCGCCGCGGTGTCTCGTTGAACACGGGTGCGGGGGTCGTGGGGGCTTGCTGGGGGGTCTTCCACGGCTCCCCGCCGCTTGTTCGGCGCAGGCGGCGGGGCGCGACCGCACAGCCGCACAGCCGCACAGCCGCACAGCCGCACAGCCGCACAGCCGCACAGCCCGGTGATCTCGTCCCGGCGGCGTCCGGCAGGGATGATCATACTTTCCCTGGCCCACCGGTGCCCCACGGATCCGGCCCGGCCGGCGGTGTGGAAGAACACGATCACACCGCCGGCCGGGCCGGGCGCGGCTTACGGGTGGGTCATCGAGCTTACGGGTGGGTCATCGACAGGACGTCCAGCGCGGCGTCCAGCTGCTCCTCGGTGAGCCTGCCCGCGGCCACGTAGCCGCGTTCGAGGACGACCTCGCGGATCGTCTTCTCCTCGGCCAGGGACTGCTTGGCGACCTTGGCTGCCTCCTCGTAGCCGATGTAACGGTTCAGCGGCGTCACGATGGACGGCGAGGACTCCGCGAACCGCCGGCAGCGCTCGACGTCCGCGACGATGCCGTCCACGCAGCGGTCGGCGAACAGCCGGCTGATGGTGGACAGGATGTGGATCGACTCCAGCAGGTTGCGGGCGATCACCGGCAGCATCACGTTCAGCTCGAAGTTGCCCGCGGAGCCGCCGAAGGCCACGGCCGCGTCGTTGCCGACCACCTGCGCGACAACCTGGCAGACGGCCTCGGGGATCACCGGGTTGACCTTGCCCGGCATGATCGACGACCCCGGCTGCAGGTCGGGCAGGCGGATCTCGCCGAGCCCGGCACGCGGGCCCGACGACGCCCAGCGCAGGTCGTTGGAAATCTTGTACAGCGACAGCGCGACCACCCGCAGCACCCCGGAGGCCTCGACCAGGCCGTCCCGGGACGCCTGCGCCTCGAAGTGGTCGCGGGCCTCGGACAGCGGCAGGCCGGTGGACGCCACCAGCTGCTCGATGACGGCGGCGGCGAAGCCGGGCGGGGTGTTGATACCGGTGCCGACGGCGGTCCCGCCCAGCGGGAGCTCGCCGATGCGCGGCAGGGCCGCCTGTAGCCGCTCCACCCCGTAGCGGACCGCCGCCGCGTAGCCACCGAACTCCTGGCCGAGGGTCACCGGCGTGGCGTCCATCAGGTGGGTGCGCCCCGACTTCACGACCTCGCGGAACTCGACGCTCTTGCGCCCGAGGGCGGCGGCCAGGTGCTCGAGGGCGGGGATCAGGTCCTGGACGATCGCCTGCGTCGCCGCGACGTGGATCGACGACGGGAACACGTCGTTGGACGACTGGGACGCGTTGACGTGGTCGTTCGGGTGCACCGGCCGGCCCAGCCGCTCGGTGGCGAGGGTTGCCAGCACCTCGTTGGTGTTCATGTTGGACGACGTCCCGCTGCCGGTCTGGAACACGTCGATCGGGAAGTGGTCGTCCCAGGCGCCCTCGGCGACCTCCTGGGCGGCTTCGGAGATCGCGGCGGCGATCTCCGCGTCGAGGACGCCGAGCTTGGCGTTGACGGTCGCCGCCGCCGCCTTGATCCGTGCCAGGGCGGCGATGTGGGCCCGGGAGATCCGCTGGCCCGACACCGGGAAGTTCTCGACCGCACGCTGGGTCTGTGCCCGCCACCTGGCCGTGGCCGGCACGCGCACCTCACCCATGGAGTCGTGCTCGATGCGGTAGTCCTGCTCGCTCATATGCTCCCGCTCCCGCCGGTCGTCACCTGCTCGACATCTATCTATCTACCGTCCAGGAGGTTAGGCGCAACGTGCGATGGGGGTCCGGTACCGGGCGGTACGTACCCTCCGGCGGGGGCTTCCGGGTTCCCGGTGACCCGGCCGTGGGCGGCCGTCGCCACCGTAGTCGACACCGGTATTCGGCGCGGGACACGCCGTCGCGCCCGGCCGGATGCGAAGAAATTATTGACCGATTCATACGGGTTGCATTGTCCGGAAGCTGTCCGCCGGCCGCGGCCCGGCATTTGCCGTGTCCGGCGCCGTCGGTGCTAGTGTCGCCAGCGGGCGGAATAAATAGTTACGCGGTAGCGACTGCGGTCGGCCGCACGGATATCTGAGATGGCGGCGGTCGTGCGTTTCGGTCCGGGTTTTCCGCTGGTGTGTTCGGTCGCCCTGGCCGCCGTGTGCGCCGTCAGTTCCTGCGGATCCGCCGCGCTGCCGGTACCGAACGGTTCTCCGCCCGCTTTTCCGCGGGTGCCGGACGTGGCCGGCCCGGGCCTGCCAGCGGTGGTGCGCACACCGTCGGCGCCGCCGGCCGTCCCCGCCGACGGCCCGGCGCCGCTCGCCCGGCGCATGGCCCTCGCC
>NZ_CAKKTL010000014.1:24640-39793 GCF_920664355.1 Protofrankia sp. CiP1_Cm_nod2 | reverse complement strand
TCTGCGGGTCCACGACCAGGGGGATGTCGTCGGGAGTGAAGACATACGGGCGCAAGGGCAGGCTGCTCGGCCGGCCCGCGGCGAGCAGGCGTTCGTACCAGCGGGCCACCGCCGGGTCGGGGCAGTAGGCCAACAGGGCGGTGTCGACGTCGAGCTCGGCCTCCAGCTGGGCCACGTACAGCTTCCAGGTGCGTTGTTTGACCGGGTCCCGGGCGCGTTGGACCTCGACCACGGCGGCCGCCAGCGGCCGGTCGGCCGGGTCGCAGAACAGGACCATGCCGTCGGCGTGGTAGGTGCGGGGGACCAGGACGCGGACGTCGGTGGCCTGGGTGCGGGCGTGGTGGTAGGCGGGTATCTCGACGTCGAACACGGTGGTCAGCAGCCAGCCGACCAGGTCCGGGTCCAGCCTGGTCAGGGCGACCGGGGATTCGTGCTCGGCACTGGGCATGGCCGCACCATATGCACCGGATACACACCGAATCTGCCAACAGGCAAAAAAGATCACAAAGATGCCACGGGTATTTCCGGCCTGCCCGTGCCGAGCGACGCCGCTTGGCACCTGAACCCATGGGATGTCTGAACCGCCGCCATACAACCCGTCATTCCGGACACCGTGTTTCACGTACTGAGGAAAGACCACTGTGAGGAGGGGGCGTTGAGGGAGGACCACCGTCAGGGGAGGGTGAGGATGCGGGGGCCGATCTCGGTGATGGCGACGGTGTGTTCGACGTGGGCGGCACGGGTGCCGTCGGTGGTGTGCAGCGCCCAGCCGTCCGGGGCGGTGCGGTAGCGGTCGCCGCCTCCGGCGGTGACCATCGGCTCGATCGCGAGGACGAGCCCTGGCTGTAGCCGCGGGCCCCGGCCGGAGCGGCCGTCGTTCGGGACGTGGGGGTCCTCGTGAATCTGCCGGCCGATGCCGTGCCCGCCGAAGCCGTCCGGGATACCCAGGCCCGCCGCCCGGCACACCCGCCCGATCGCGTGGGAGATGTCCCCGACGCGGGCGCCGACCCGGGCGGCGGCGATGCCCGCGACCAGGGCCCGCTCGGCCGTGGCGATCAGCCGCAGGTCGGCCGGGCACGGGATGCCCACGACGAAACTGACCGCGGCGTCGCCGGTCCAGCCGTCGAGCCGCGCGCCGCAGTCGATGCTGACCAGGTCACCGTCGCGCAGGCGGTAGCCGTCCGGTACACCGTGCACGATCACATCGTTGATCGACGTGCAGATCACCGCTGGGAACGGGGTCGGCGCGAAGGACGGCAGGTAGCGCCGTAGCCCTCGCCGCTGGGTCACGGGGGCCGGGAAAACGGCATGACGAGCGGCGCGACGGTTGCGCTGGGCGAACGGGTGCTCTGGTGGGGCCTCCCGAGCGTGTTCGGTGCATGTTCGGTGTTGGGAGGCCCCACCAAGGGCAGCCAGAGCAGGAGCGGTCAAACCGCCGTTAGGTGGTTGCGATTGCCCGGAGGATGTCCATCTTCGCGGCCCGGCGGGCCGGGAAGATGGCGGCGAGGATGCCGAGGAGACCACCGACGATCACGACGATGATGATCGTTGCTGTCGGGTAGGCGAAGGTGTCGATGCCCTGCTCCTTCAGCGCGATGGTCAGTGCCCAGCCGAGGAAGCTGCCGACCGCGACCCCGAGCAGCGCTCCGAACACCGCGATCACGACCGCCTCCAGCCGGACCATTCTGCGTAGCTGCCGTCTGCTCATGCCGACCGCGCGCAGCAGCCCGATCTCCCGGGTCCGCTCGATGACCGACAGGGCCAGCGTGTTGACGATCCCGAACAGGGCGATGACGACGGCCAGCGCGAGCAGCACGTAGATGAAGCCCAGCAGCTGGTCGACCTGTTTCTCCTGCTGCCGGATGAACTCGGACTGGTCCCGGACCTCCACGTTCGGATGGGGTTTGACCGCGGTGTCGATCTTCTGGCGTACCTGGGCGAGATCCGCGTCCTTCGCCGTTTTCACGAGCACGAAGAAGTCCAGGGTGTTGGTGGGGAAGCGCTGGCTGAACTCGTCGAGCGAGATCAGGTACTGCCCGGCCACCGGGCTTTTCTCGAACGTGCCAACCAGCCGCAGCGTCGTGGGCCCGTCCGGGAAGACCACCGGGACCTCCTGGCCGACGGTCAGTTTCTGGTCCTTGGCGGTGTCCTCGTCGATCAGGATCGAGCCCCTGCCCAGGGCCTGGAGATCGCCGGCGGTGGTTTTCAGTGCCAGCAGTTCCGGCAGCGCCGCCGGATCACCGGCGGTGACCTGTTTCTTCGCATCATTGATCTTCACCGTGTCGGACCGCAGCCCGGTGACGAGCTCGATGTCGGGGGTGTCCCGCAGCGAACCGGCGACGTCGGCGCTGAAGCCCTGCGCGAAACTGGTCGAGGTCAGGTAGAAGTCCGCGCCCAGGTTGTTGCGGACCGTGTTCGTCACCGACTGCTTGATGGACTGGCCGAGCACGGAGAAGGCGCTCACCAGCGCAAGACCGATCATCAGCGCGGACGCCGTGGAGGCGCTGCGGCGCGGGTTGCGCATGGCGTTCTCCCGCCCGAGCCGCCCGGTCGCGCCGAAGAGGGCCGGCAACGGGCTGCCGATGGCCCTGGTGACGGGCCGGGCCAGCAGCGGCGAGAGGGTGGCCACCCCGAGGAAGGCCAGCCCCGCCCCGACGCCGACGACGGCCGCCGCGCCCTTGCCGCTGGCCGTCGTCAGGCCCAGCACCAGCAGCGCGGCACCGATGAGCGCCAGCGCACCCCCCGCAACCCCCCGGATACGCAGCGAACGCGCGGGCAGCACGAAGGTCTCCCGCATCGCCGCCACCGGGGGTACCGACGCGGCCTTGCGCGCGGGGACGAACGCGGCGACGGCCGTGACGAGGATCCCGACGGCGTAGGCGACGATGATCGTCCGTGGCTGGAAGACCAGGCCCCCTTCGGGGAGGGAGACCCCGATCGCGGCGGTCGCGGCCCGCAGCAGCACCGCCAGCCCCGCGCCGAGCAGCAGCCCCAGGGTGGCTCCGACGAACCCGACGACCCCCGCTTCCAGCTGGACCGCGAGCTGCACCTGCCGCCGGCTGGCGCCCAGCGCCCGCAGCAGGGCCAGTTCCCGCACCCGTTGGGCCACCAGCATCGTGAAGGTGTTGAAGATGATGAAGGCGCCGACGAAGACCGCGATGCCCGCGAAGACGAGCAGGAACGTCGAGAAGCCGCCGATGGCCTGCTGGACGGTGTTGGCGTTCTCGTCCGTCAGCTGCTTGCCGGTGATCGCCTCGATGCCGGCGGGCAGCACCCGGGCGATCCGGTCGCGAAGCTCGTTCTGGGAGAGGCCGTCGGCGGCGGCGACGCTGATCGAGGAGAACTCGCCCGGGGCGAGCAGCACGCGCTGCGCGGTGGCGGTGTCGAACGCGGTCACCGCGGCACCGCCGAGACTGTCCTGCCCGGCGATCCGGAACGTCCCGACCAGGGTGTAGGGGGTCGGCCCACCGTTGGTGAGGACGGTCACCTGTTCCCCGAGCCGCAGGTCGGCATCGTCCGCGGTGGCCTTGTCCACGACGATCTCCGCCCCGCGCGGCGCGCGGCCGCTGGCGAGCTCCACCGCGGAGGTCTGGCTGCCACCGTCCCAGCTGGTGCCGAGCGAGGGCCCACCGCCGGTGTCGACGGCCTTGCCGGTACGAGGGTTGACCAGGACCGCCGTGCCGTCGACGCCACCGAAGGCCTCGCGCACGCCGTCGACGCCCCGGACGGTGTCCAGCACGGAGGCGGGCAGGGGCTGTCTGCTGCTGGTCCCGGAGGTGTTGTCCACCGCGTTGGTCGACCGGACCGAGACGGCCACGTTCTGGTAGATGTTGGCGAACAGCCCGTCGAAGGTCCGGTTCAGCGTGTCGGTGAGAACCAGCGTGCCGGTGACGAAGCTGACGCCGGCCACGACCGCCAGTGCGGACAGCACCAGCCGGATCTTGCGGGCCAGCAGGCTCTTGAGGGTCGCGCGCAGCATCGTGTCAGGCCCTGCCCGCGGATCCGTGGCCCTGTTCCCGGGCCGCCTCGTGCCACTCGTCCGGGCTCTGCCGGGGCTGCGGCCGCTGGCCCTCCGGCGACGCGCCGCCGGCGGCGGACGCCTCCTGCTGGAGATCGTCGAGATGCTTCATGCGCTCGAGGACGCTCTGCGCGGTCGGGTTCGGGATCGAGCCGACGAGCCGCCCGTCCGCGAGGAAGACGACCTCGTCGGAGAAGGACGCCGCGGTGGGGTCGTGGGTGACCATGACGACGGTCTGGTCGAACTCGCGCACCGACCGCTGGAGGAACGCCAGCACCTCCGCGCCCGACCTGGAGTCGAGGTTGCCGGTGGGCTCGTCGGCGAACACGATGTCCGGTCGGGTGACCAGTGCGCGGGCGCAGGCGACCCGCTGCTGCTGCCCGCCGGAGAGCTCCGCGGGACGGTGGCTCAGCCGGGGGGCGAGCCCGACGGCGTCGACCACCGCGCGCAGCCACTGCTGGTCGGGCTTACGCCCGGCGATGCTGAGGGGAAGGGTGATGTTCTCCGCGGCGGTCAGCGTCGGCAGGAGGTTGAACTGCTGGAACACGAACCCGATGCGGTCCCGCCGCAGCTGGGTGAGCTGCTTGTCCGACAGCCTGGACAGGTCCACGTCGCCGACGTAGACCCGGCCGCTGGTCACCGTGTCGAGACCGGCCAGGCAGTGCATCAGGGTCGACTTCCCCGACCCGGACGGCCCCATGATCGCGGTGAAGCGGCCGCGAGGGAAGGACACGTCGATGTTCCGCAGGGCGGTGACCGCGGTCTGCCCCGATCCGTAGATCTTGACCAGGTCCTCGGCGCGGGCGGCGGCCGCGGCGCCGGCCACCCCGCCGGCGGCACCGGCAGGATCCGGGGGCCCCGGGGACGCGACCGGCTCGGCCTGGGGATCGGCGCCGGAGATCCGGCCCGCTCGGCTCATGGAAGAAGCTCCTTTCACACAACGTGCCGATCACAACATATCGATCACAGCCTGCCGGTCGGGCAACCCACCGGCACCGCCGGCCCGGACGTCCGGCAAATGCGGCATCCCGCTGATCGTTCCGCCGGTCGGAACCGATCGGCGCCGTCCGCCGGGGAACCCTCGTCGAAGCGATGACCGGCCCCGCGGCGAGGCCGCATTCATCGGATCGGATCCGCCCGGCTCCCGGTACTGTCCCACCCTCGTCCGAGGATCGCCCGTGACTTTTTCGGTGTCGTCCTCGCCTTTCCAACGTTGTCCGGCCCGGCGGCGATCCGAATAGCCGCCGAAATCCGGATGTACGGCGACCGACAATCTATGAACGCATACCGCCATGAACGCATATCGTGCCGGGCTGCCGTCAACCGGCTGTCAGCCATCTGTCGGACCGGGGCCTGTGTCCGGCCGCGGTGCGTCCGTTGCCCGCCGCGCTGTCGACACCACTGGCTCCACTGGCGCTGCTGGCGCTGCTGGCTCCAGCCCCGCGGCCGGCTCCGGCTGGCCGGCCGCCGCGGCGGCGTCCGGGGCCGGACGGTCGGCGGCGGGCAGCGGCGGCGGCGTCCCGCCGAACGCCGGGCATCGGATCTTGTGATCGCACCAGTCGCACAACTTGCTGGGGGTCGCCCGCCAGTCGCCCGTGTGCCGGGCCCGGCTGATGGCCGACCACACGGCGTCGATCTTCCGTTCGGTGGCGCGCAGGTCGCTCTCGTCGGGCTGCACCCGCAGCCAGGTCCGGTCGGCCAGGTAGTACAGCCGCAGCTCGCGGGGGATCACGCCGCGGATCCGCCAGAGCAGGTAGGCGTAGAACTTCATCTGGAACAGCGCCTGGCCCTCGAACGCCGGGCCGGGCGCCCGGCCCGTCTTGTAGTCGACGATCCGTAACGCCGGGCCGTCGCGGGTCGCCGCCTCGTCGAGACGGTCGATGTAGCCGCGCAGCCGCACCCCGGAGCCGAGCACGTGCTCGACGTAGAGCTCCCGGGCCGCCGGGGTGAGAGCGGCGGGGTTCTCCAGGCTGAAGTAGCCGGCGAGCAGGGAGCGGGCCGACTCCAGCCACGCGGCCCGCTCGGCCTCGTCCGCGAACAGGGTGGCAAGCTCCGGCTCCCGGGCAAGCAGGTCGCGCCAGGCCGGCTCCAGCAGCGCCTCGGCGGCGGCGATCGTGCGCCCCGGCGGGGGATGGTCGAACAGCCGCTCCAGGACGGTGTGGACGACCGTCCCGCGCACCGCGGCGGAGCTCGGCGGCTCGGGCAGCCGGTCGATCACCCGGAAGCGGTAGCGCAGGGGACAGCTCATGAAGTCGCCCGCCCGCGACGGCGAGAGCGACCCGACGACACGAATCCGGCCCGCGGGAGGCGGGGCGTCCCCGTCGGGCGCGGGCGGGAGGTCCATGGACGGGCTCATGCCTTCGGACCATAGGCGGCCGGTCCGACAATCCGGACGCCGGCCCCGGGCGGCCGGAGCCGCCGCCCCGTCCCACCCCGTCCCATCCCAGTTCGTCCTGTCCCGTCCCAGTTCGTCCTGTCCCAGTTCGTCACCGGCTCACCTCACCGGCTTCACCGCGGTGCCGACGACGGCCGTGCCGCCGGCACCGGCACTGCCTGGCCGCCCTACGTCGGATACGCCCGACGCGCACCGCCGGTGACGGGGTGTCCCGCCACCGGCAAAGACTCCGTAGCATCGCAGACATGGCCGATCAGCCTGACCAGGTCCCGCGTCCCGGCTCCCCGCACGCCGACGGAGGCGGCCGGCGGGGAGGTGAGCCCGGCCGGCGGCAGCCCGGCATGCTCGTCGGGCGGGTCCGCGGCGTACCGGTGTACCTCTCCCCGCTGGCGCTGCTGTTCGGCCTCATCATCGGCCTGCTGCTGCTGGAGCCCAACCGTGTGCGCCTGCCCGGTGTGGCGGACGGACGGCTGTACCTGCTGGTCGCGATCACCTCCGCCGGGTTCATCGCCTCCCTGGTCCTGCACGAGATCGGCCACTGCCTGACGGCTCTCGGCCTCGGCCTGCGGGTACGCGCGGTGACCGTGCACGGGTTCGTGGGATTCACCGCGATCGAGCCCGAGCCGCCGACCCCCGCCCGGGAGTTCCTGGTCGCCGCCTCCGGTCCGGCCGTCAACGGGGTACTGGCCGGCGTGGGCTTCGCCCTGCTGACCGTGCTGGACGGCGGCACCCAGCCCAGCGTGGTCATACTCGACCTGGCCGTGACCAACCTGCTCCTCTTCGCGTTCAACCTGCTGCCCGGCCTCCCGCTCGACGGCGGCCGGCTGGTCGTGGCCGCCGTCTGGGGCGGCACCCGGGACAGGCTGCGCGGTGTCCGGGCCGGCGCGTACGGCGGCTACGCGGTCGCCGGCCTGCTGGCGCTGTGGGTCCTGCTCTCCCCGGGCAACCGGTTCGCCGGTCTCTACCTGCTGGTGGTGGCGGCGTTCATCGCGCTCGGGGCACACCAGTCGCTGCGCCAGGCGCGGATCTGGATGCGCCTGGTGGGGGTGTCGGCCGGGCGCCTGGTGCGGCGTACCCTACCGGTGCAGGGGGACGTGCCGCTCGCCGAGGCGCTGCGACGCGCCCGGGAGCTCGGAGCGAGCGCGGTAGCCGTGATCGACTCCGCCGGCACACCTTTCAAGATCATGAACGGCTCCGCGGTGGACGCCCTGCCCGAACACCGCCGGCCGTGGATGACCGTGGACGAGGTCAGCCGCACGATCACCCCCGGCATGGTGCTGGCAGCGGAACTAGAAGGCGAGGACCTGTTGGCGGCGGTACGCGGCACACCCGCGAGTGAGTATCTGGTGACGCAGGACGGACGCCCGGTGGGCGTGCTCGCCATGGTCGACCTGGTCGCCCGCATCGACCCGGCGAGCGTCGACCGGCTGGTGAAGCAGCGGTGAGCGTCGAGCCGGTTCCGCACGGTGACGCGGGCGAAGGCGAACCGGTGGCGCACCGGTCACCCACCGGCGCCGCCAACCGTCGCGGGACGTTCACCAAGGGCGACCGCGTCCAGCTCACCGACCCCAAGGGGCGGCGGCACACCGTGACGTTGGAGCCGGGCCGCCAGTTCCACACCCACGCCGGCGCCATCGAGCACGACGACCTGATCGGCCGCACCGAGGGCGTGGTGGTCACCAGCACCGGGGGGACGCCCTACCTGGCGCTGCGCCCGCTGCTGACCGACTTCGTCCTGTCCATGCCGCGCGGCGCCGCCGTGGTCTACCCGAAGGACGCCGCGCAGATCGTGACCTACGCCGACATCTTCCCCGGCGCGCGGGTGCTGGAGGCCGGCGTGGGCTCGGGTGCGCTGTCGTGCTCGTTGCTGCGTGCCGTCGGCGACCAGGGGCTGGTCGTCTCCTACGAACGGCGGGCCGACTTCGCCGAGATCGCGCGCCGGAACGTCGAGACCTTCTTCGGCGGGCCGCACCCCGCCCACGTCCTGCACGTCGGGGACCTCGCCGAGGCGGCCGAGCGGGACGTCGACCGGGTGGTCCTGGACATGCTGGCCCCCTGGGAGGTGCTGGGCACGGCCAGCGCGGCGCTGGTGCCCGGCGGGGTCGTCTGCGCCTACGTCGCCACCACCACGCAGCTGGCCCGTGTCGTCGAGGAGCTGCGTGCCCACGGCACGTTCGCCGAGCCGGCCGCCTGGGAGTCGATGACGCGCACCTGGCACGTGGACGGGCTGGCGGTGCGCCCCGACCACCGGATGGTCGGCCACACCGGCTTCCTCGTGACGGCCCGGCGGCTGGCCGACGGGGTCACCGCCCCGCCGCGGCGGCGGCGGCCCGCCAAGGGCGCGCGTCCCGAGGAGGCACAGGCCTCCGGGACAGTTCAGGCATCCGCCCCGGTGTCGGATTCCTGATGCCGCCACCGCCCGGATGTCGGATTCCCGACATCCGGATGCCGGATTTCGTGACGCTGGGAACAGGCGCCGGGAACATCCGGATGCTCCCGGCGTACGCCCGCCGCCCGGTCCGCTGAGATGTTCCCGGGGTGCCGCCGGATGCCGGTGCACCCGACACCTGATGGGGCGGTGCCCCCGGGTGAGACAGCGCGCCCGGGTGAGACGGTCAGGAGCCGGGGCCGGCCTCGAGGGTCCCGTCGGGGCGCTCGACGTAGATGCAGCTGCCCGGGCAGTCGTCCGCGGCGGCCACGACGTCGTCCACCAGCGGCAGCGGTACCGGCACCGACGCGCCGGCCCGGGTGCGCAGCTCACCGTCGGCGCCCTTGACGTATGCCAGACCGTCAATGTCGAACTCGAACACGGTCGGGGCGAGCTGGACGCAGAGGCCGTCGCCGGTGCACTCCGCCTGGTCCACCCGCACGCGCAACGTCGAGGACGCCGTCGAAGGCGTTGATGCCGCAGAGAAATTCGTGGGCGTTGCCACAGGGCTCCGATCGTCTGTCACCATGGCACCGTAACTCGCTGTTTACGCCAAAGCAGGCCCGTAGTCGTCAGACCGGCGTGCCAGCGGCGGTCACAACGGTAGTGTTGGGTGCGTCCCGGTCAGCACGGGGGAGGTGGAGGCGCGGTGTCCGGTCCCCGTTCGGGCTCTGGCTCCGGTGGGAGTTCGGGCCGTCCAGGCGATGGAGATCCACGAGCGTCGGCGTACGAGAAAGAGGTGCACGAGCTCACAACACAGGTCGCTTTCCTCGAAGAGGAGGTGGCGATGCTGCGGCGCAGGCTCAACGAGTCGCCGCGGCAGGTTCGCGTACTTGAGGAGCGTCTGGCCGAGGCCCAGGCGGACCTCGCCGGCCTCAGCGGGCAGAACGACAGGCTCGTGGCCACACTGCGCGAAGCTCGTGATCAAATCGTCGCCCTGAAAGAAGAAGTCGACCGACTCGCCCAGCCGCCCAGCGGCTATGGGATCTTCATCGGGTCGTACGACGACGGCACGGTCGACGTGTTCACCCAGGGGCGCAAGCTGCGGGTGACGGTGTCGCCGAACGTCGGCGTCGGCGATCTGAGCCCTGGGCAGGAGGTCATGCTCAACGAGGCCCTCAATGTCGTCGACGCGCGCGCGTTCGAGCGGCACGGCGAGATCGTCCTGCTCAAGGAGGTCCTGGAAAGCGGTGACCGGGCTCTGGTCATCGGCCATACCGACGAGGAGCGCGTGGTCCTGCTCGCCCAGCCGCTGCTGGAGGGGCACCTGCGGGCCGGCGACTCGCTGTTGATCGAGACTCGGTCGGGGTACGCGTTCGAGCGCATCCCCAAGTCCGAGGTGGAGGAGCTGGTCCTCGAGGAGGTACCGGACATCGGCTACGAACAGATCGGTGGCCTCAAGGGCCAGATCGAGTCGATCCGGGACGCCGTCGAGCTGCCGTTCCTCTACAAGGAGCTCTTCCTGGAGCACAAGCTGAAGCCCCCGAAGGGCGTCCTGCTCTACGGCCCGCCCGGCTGTGGCAAGACGCTCATCGCCAAGGCGGTGGCCAACTCGCTGGCGAAGAAGGTCGAGGCCCAGACCGGCCAGGGCAGCGGCCGGGCGTTCTTCCTGAACATCAAGGGCCCCGAGCTGCTGAACAAGTACGTCGGCGAGACCGAGCGGCAGATCCGGCTGGTGTTCCAGCGGGCGCGCGAGAAGGCGTCCGAGGGCATGCCGGTGATCGTGTTCTTCGACGAGATGGACTCGATCTTCCGGACCCGCGGGTCCGGAGTGTCCTCGGACGTCGAGAACACGATCGTCCCGCAGCTGCTCAGCGAGATCGACGGTGTCGAGCAGCTCGAGAACGTGATCGTGATCGGCGCGTCCAACCGTGAGGACATGATCGACCCGGCGATCCTGCGCCCGGGCCGACTGGACGTCAAGATCAAGGTGGAGCGTCCGGACGCCGAGGCGGCCAAGGACATCTTCGCCAAGTACGTCACGCCCGACCTGCCGCTGCACGCCGAGGACCTCGCCGAGAACGGCGGCAGCCGGGAGGGGACCTGCCAGGGCATGATCCAGCGGGTCGTCGAGCGGATGTACGCCGAGAGCGAGGAGAACCGTTTCCTCGAGGTCACCTATGCCAACGGTGACAAGGAGGTCCTGTACTTCAAGGACTTCAACTCGGGCGCGATGATCGAGAACATTGTCGCCCGGGCGAAGAAGATGGCGGTCAAGGAACTCATCGAGGGGGGCGTCAAGGGGCTGCGCATGCAGCACCTGCTCAACGCCTGCGTCGACGAGTTCAAGGAGAACGAGGACCTGCCCAACACGACCAACCCGGACGACTGGGCACGGATCTCCGGCAAGAAGGGCGAGCGGATCGTCTACATCCGCACGCTCATCACCGGGACCAAGGGCACCGAGGCCGGCCGGTCCATCGACACGATCGCCAACACGGGCCAGTACCTGTAAGCCGCTCGGCCCAGCCGAGCGGACGAGGAGACCGGAAGGCACCGGACGGAGCGGGGCCCGGCCCCGGGGCGCCCACGCCAGGGCGTCCCAGGGCCGGGCCCCGCTCCGTCTCGTCCCCCCTCGGTGTCCTCCCCTCGGTGTGCGCAGAGCCGCGAGGAGCATCGGGGACGCGGTGAGGAAACGGCGAGGGAACGGCGGAGAAGCACAGCCACGGGTCTCTTCCGGGTACGCAGGACGTTCCGCCGAGGGCGGGAGAGCGGGGATTCCCTGCTCTCCCGCCCTCGGCGTTGACGGGGCGCGGCACGCGCCCGGGCCGGGATTTTCCGGCCATCGACGGGCCGTCGATGGGTGTTTGGTCCGTATTTCTGGAGGTTTGTCGGACGGTCACCGAAGGTCACCCGTCCGGTCCAGGTCTCGGTGTGGGCTCAAAGCACCTACGCTGACAGTGTGAGCGTTCGCCGGATCATGGGAGCCGAGACCGAGTACGGCGTCTCGGTGCCCGGTCAGCCAACCACCAACCAGATGCTGGCCTCGTCGCTGGTGGTCAATTCCTACGCCAGCCGACAGACGACCGGCGGCAGCCGGGCCCGGTGGGACTTCGAGGAGGAGTCACCACTGCGCGACGCGCGGGGCTTCGAGCTGCCCCGCGAGCCAGTGGTCGATCCGTCCGCGCCCGCCAACGAGGACGACCTGGGCCTGGCCAACGTCATCCTCACCAACGGCGCCCGCCTCTACGTCGACCACGCCCACCCGGAGTACTCCACGCCCGAGGTGACCAACCCGCGCGACGTGGTGCTGTGGGACAAGGCCGGCGAGCGGGTGATGGCCGAGGCCGCCCGCCGGGCGCTGTCCGTGCCGAACACCATGCCGGTGCACCTGTACAAGAACAACACGGACAACAAGGGCGTCTCCTACGGCTGCCACGAGAACTATCTGATGGCCCGGTCCACGCCGTTCGGCGACATCGTGCGCCATCTCATCCCGTTCTTCGTCTCCCGGCAGGTCGTCTGCGGCGCCGGCCGGGTCGGCATCGGGGTGGACGGCCGGGAGGCCGGCTTCCAGCTCAGCCAGCGGGCCGACTTCTTCGAGGTCGAGGTCGGCCTGGAGACCACCCTGAAGCGTCCGATCATCAACACCCGGGACGAGCCGCACGCCGACCCGGAGAAGTACCGCCGGCTCCATGTGATCATCGGCGATGCGAACATGAGCGAGATCTCGACCTACCTCAAGGTCGGGACCACCTCGCTCGTGCTCGCGATGATCGAGGACTCCTGGCTCGACGTCGACCTCAGCGTCGACAACCCGGTGAGCAGCCTGCGGGCGGTCTCCCACGACCCGTCCCTGCGCCACCTGCTGACGCTCGGCGACGGCCGGAAGATGACCGCCGTCCAGCTGCAGATGGAGTACCTCGAGCAGGCCCGCAAGTACGTCGAGGACCGCTTCGGTACCGATCCGGACGCGCAGACCGCGGACGTGCTCTCCCGCTGGGAGTCCGTCCTGGTGCGTCTGGAGGACGACCCGATGTCCTGCTCCCGGGAGCTGGACTGGGTCGCCAAGCTCGCCATCCTCGAGGGCTACCGGGCGCGGGACGGGGTGGGCTGGGACGCGCCCCGGCTCCAGCTGGTCGACCTGCAGTACTCCGACGTGCGGCCCGACCGTGGCCTGTACAACCGGCTGGTGGCGCGCGGCCGGGTCGATCTGCTGCTCACCGAGGACGAGATCGTCCGCGCCATGACCGAGCCGCCGCACGACACCCGGGCGTTCTTCCGGGGCCGCTGCCTGGCGCTGTACCCGCAGCAGGTGGCCGCCGCCTCCTGGGACTCGGTCATCTTCGACATCGGCCGTGACTCCCTGCAGCGGGTACCGACCCTGGAGCCGCTGCGCGGCACCAGGGCACACGTCGGCGACCTGCTCGCCCGCTGCCCGACCGCCCAGGATCTCGTGGACGCCCTGACCAACGGCTGACCGTCCGCCACCGCCACCGCCACCGCTGGAGCCCGGCTGCCGGGCGGGGCACGGCCCGGGTACGGGACCCGCTCCGCCCGTACCCGTGGCGGGGGCCAGCGGGCCCGTGGACCGGCCAACACCGCCGTCGACGGGTGTGGTGTGGCCGACGGCCGGGCAGACCCGCGTGTGCCGCGCCACGGGCGGGCGCCGCGACGGATCCGCCACGGCGACGTGGTGAGGTCGGTGGCGGGCGGCGAGGAACGCCTCAGGATGTCCGGACCCGGAGATAGTGTCGCTCCAGACGATCGAAGGAGGGTCTCATGGCCACGAAGGACACCGGCGGCGGTCAGCAGCGCGCGGGCCGACGGACGGACCAGGGTGACGACGTCGAGGTCGAGGAGTCCGGCGCCAGCGACATCAAGGAGAGGCACGAGAAGCTGTCCGAGGACGTCGACTCCCTGCTCGACGAGATCGACGACGTGCTCGAGGAGAACGCGGAGGAGTTCGTCAAGGGCTACGTCCAGAAGGGGGGCGAGTAGGCAGCCCCCCGCCGGCCGGCCACAACGGCCGAGCGGGAACATCAGGACCGGGGCCGGGAGACCGGCCGGGACGTCGGCCACCGGGTGGGGCACGGCACAGCCCGCTGGCAGGCAGCGCGGGACGGGTGCGTGCTCAGACCGGGGTCCGCCGGCTGCCGGGCCGCACACGGCCCACCCCGGTCGCGGCAGGGCGCGGCCCCGGCGACGTCGCCGGTGGACCGCCCCCGGCATCAGCGGCGCGGGATGACAGTGACATCGTGTGCGTCAGCGCACCACGGGTCATCATGCGTGCCAGCGCACCAGGGGCCACAGTGCACATCGGTGCACTATTGGCTACGGTACGTGTCGGCGTGCCATGGGCCTCGGCGTGCGTCAGCGCACTACGGGTCGCTGCGTGCGCCATCCGCACCATGGGTCTCGGCGGCCTCACCGACGACCTGATACCACTTACCCGTTACCCGACTTACCCGTTACCCGACCCATCGACTATCTGAAGGGGGATGCGTGGCTGATCCAGCGGGAGTCGCCGGACGTCTACCGTCTGTGTTCATGACACCGGGAACGTCGTCGTTCACCGAGTTCCTGTCCACCGCCGCGCCCGAGCTGCTGCCAGGCGCGCGCGGCAGTCTGCCGGCCGCCGTCACCGAGGTGGCCCATGGCACGACGATCGTGGCGGTGACGTACCCCGGCGGCGTGATCATGACCGGTGACCGCCGCGCGACCATGGGGAACGTGATCGCGCAGCGGGACGTCGAGAAGGTCTTCCACGCCGACGAGTACTCCTGTGTCGGCTATGCCGGCACGGCCGGGATCGGCGCGGACCTCGTCCGCCTGTTCCAGGTCGAGCTCGAGCACTACGAGAAGATCGAGGGTTCCACCCTCAGCCTGCACGCGAAGGCCAACCGGCTGTCCTTCATGATCAAAAACAATCTCGGCCTGGCGCTCCAGGGGCTCGCGGTCATCCCGCTGTACGCGGGCTACGACCTCGACGCCGGCAGGGGACGGATCTTCTCCTACGACATCACCGGCTCCCGGGCCGAGGAGCACGGCTTCCAGGCCATCGGCTCCGGCTCCGTCTTCGCCCGGGGCGCGTTGAAGAAGAAGGTCCGGGACGACCTCACCCAGGACGAGGCCGTCCGGGTCGGCGTGGAGGCGCTCTACGACGCCGCCGACGACGACTCCGCCACCGGTGGCCCGGACCTGACCCGCCGCATCTACCCGGTGGTCGCCGCGGTGACCGAGGACGGTTTCCGTCGCTTCACCGACGACGAGGTGGGCGCCGTGGTCGAGGCCGTCGTCGCCGGCCGTCTGACGAACCCGGGAGGCTGACATGACCATGCCCTTTGGCTACGCCAGCCCGGAGCAGCAGGT
>NZ_CAKKTL010000014.1:16821-24323 GCF_920664355.1 Protofrankia sp. CiP1_Cm_nod2 | reverse complement strand
CCGGGACAGGTCCGAATACGCCCGCAAGGGGATCGCGCGCGGCCGCAGCGTGGTCGTGCGCAGCTACGCCGACGGCATCCTGTTCGTCGCGGAGAACCCCTCGTCCACCCTGCACAAGATCAGTGAGATCTACGACCGGGTCGCCTTCGCCGCGGTCGGCAAGTACAACGAGTTCGAGAACCTGCGGACGGCGGGCGTGCGCATGATGGACGTCCGGGGGTACATGTACGACCGCCGGGACGTCACCGGGCGGGCGCTGGCCAACTTCTACGCCCAGACCCTCGGCACGATCTTCACCGACAGCATCAAGCCGTACGAGGTGGAGATCGTCGTCTCGGAGGTCGGCGAGGACGCCGCCTCCGACCAGATCTACCGGCTGACCTACGACGGGTCGATCGCGGACGAGCGCGGGTTCGTGGCCATCGGCGGGCAGTCCGAGCAGGTCAACACGTCCCTGAAGGAGCATCACGCGGACGCGCAGCCGCTGGCCACGGCGCTGCGGGTCGCCGCGAACGCACTGCGGGCCGGCACGCCCCCGGGCGCCAACGGCGACCGCGTCCTGTCCTCGGCCAACCTCGAGGTGGCGATGCTCGACCGTACCCGTAACCGCCGGCTGTTCAAGCGCATCTCCGGCCCGCAGCTGGACGCGCTGCTGGCCGAGACCGCCGACACCCCGGGCTGACCCGGCGGCCGGCCGCTCTCCCGCCGGCGGCCGAGCAGATCAGCACGCCCCGAGGCGGCGCGATGTCTGTCGCGTGCCGCCTCGGGGGCCTGTACCGGCCCCGAGGCGGCACGCGATTCGTCTGATGTCGCCCGCCGTGGGCTCGGGACGGGCTGGTTCAGCCGGCGGCCACGTGGGCGCGCAGCCAGGCCAGCGTCCGGTTCCAGGCGTCCTCGGCCGCCGCCGGCCGGTGGATCTCGGCGCGGTCGCCACTGTGGAAGGCGTGCCCGGCGCCGGGGTAGCTGACCAGTTCGGTGGGCACCGCCGCCGTGCCCGCGGCCGTCCGCAGCGCGTCGATCTCGTCGACGCTGATCAGCACGTCCTCCTCGCCGTACAGGCCGAGCCATGGCGCGCGCAGCGCCGGCGCGAGCTCCACCAGCGGCGGTATGCCGTCCCAGTACGGCGTGCGCACCCCGCCGCCGTAGAACGACACGGCCGCGCCCACGGCATGGCGGGTGGCGGTGAACAGCGCCACGGTCCCGCCCATGCAGAAGCCGATCACCGCGGTCCGCCCGGGGGCGAGACCGGCGTCGGCGAGATGGGCGAGGCCGGCGTCGACGTCCGTGGTGATGCCGGTGGCGGTCAGGGTGGTCATCTGTCGCGGCGCGGACGGCCAGCTGCCGGCCGGGTCGACCTCGGCGATCCCGTCCCGGTGGTAGAGGTGCGGGGCGACCGCGAGCCAGCCGGCGCCGGCCAGCCGCGCGCACACCGACACCAGATACGGCGTGATCCCCCGCGCGTCCTGGACCACGACCACCCCGCCGTGGGTCGGGCCGTCCGGGCGCGGCGCGACCACCGTGGCGGGGGTGGCGGCGCCCACGGTCGTGACGGCCGCGGAGGGTTCGGGTGTCACTGTCATGTTGGTCGTCCTCTCCCGCCTCCGGCGGATCTCCTGTCCTCGAAAGAGCCGGTCCCCGGATCGCCGTCAGATCGTCCCGGGTCGTCCCCGGGTCGCGCCGTCCGTGCCCTCGACGCGGACGTTACCCGACGCGGGCACGCACCCGGCTCGTCTTGATACTCAAGGCGATGATGCCGCTGCCCTCCGTGTCACGGTGGGCCCCGGCGGGGCCGCGGGCGGCCATCGGTGCGCACGGGTGGGAGCGTCCGCTCACACCAGGGTGGGCGGGCGGCATAGGGTCGTCGGTGTGGATCGCCGCATCTTCGGCCTGGAGAACGAGTACGGGGTCACCTGTGTCTTCCGCGGCCAGCGCAGGCTGTCCCCGGACGAGGTGGCCCGTTATCTCTTCCGCCGGGTCGTCTCCTGGGGCCGTAGCAGCAACGTCTTCCTGAAGAACGGTGCCCGGCTCTATCTCGACGTGGGCAGCCATCCGGAGTACGCCACCCCCGAGTGCGACTCCGTGCCCGACCTCGTCACCCACGACAAGGCCGGCGAGCGCATCCTGGAGGGGCTGCTGGTCGAGGCGGAACGGCGGCTGCGCGAGGAGGGTATCGCCGGCGACATCCACCTGTTCAAGAACAACACCGACTCGGCCGGCAACAGCTACGGCTGCCACGAGAACTACCTGGTGGGGCGGCACGGCGAGTTCAGCCGGCTGGCCGACGTCCTGGTGCCGTTCCTGGTCAGCAGGCAGATCCTGTGCGGGGCGGGCAAGGTCCTACAGACCCCGCGGGGGGCGGTGTACTGCATCTCGCAGCGTGCCGAGCACATCTGGGAGTCGGTGTCGTCGGCGACCACCCGGTCCCGTCCGATCATCAACACCCGGGACGAGCCGCACGCCGACGCCGAGCGGTTCCGCCGCCTGCACGTGATCGTCGGCGACTCGAACATGAGTGAGACCACGATGCTGCTCAAGATCGGATCGACCGATCTGGTCCTGCGCATGATCGAGGCCGGAGTGGTGCTGCGGGACATGTCACTGGAGAACCCCATCCGGGCGATCCGCGAGGTCAGCCACGACATGACCTGCCAGCGCCGGATCAAGCTGGCGAACGGGCGGGAGGCGAGCGCGCTGGAGATCCAGCGCGAGTACTTCACCAAGGCGCAGGAGTTCGTCGAGCGCCGCGGCGGGGACGCGGTCGCCAAGCGCGTCCTGGACCTGTGGGGCCGCACCCTGCTCGCGATCGAGACCGACGACCTGGAGCTGGTCGCCCGCGAGATCGACTGGGTGACCAAGTACGTGCTCATCGACCGGTTCCGGCACCGGCACGGCCTGTCGCTGGCCTCACCCCGGGTGGCCGAGATCGACCTGAAGTACCACGACATCCATCGTGACCGGGGCCTGTACTACCGGATGGAACGTGGTGGGCTGGTGGAACGGGTCAGCCGCGACCTCGACATCTTCGAGGCGAAGTCCGTCCCGCCGCAGACCACCCGGGCCCGGCTGCGTGGTGAGTTCATCAAGCGGGCCCAGGAGAAGCGGCGCGACTTCACCGTTGACTGGGTGCACCTGAAACTGAACGATCAGGCACAGCGTACGGTGCTCTGCAAGGATCCGTTCCGGTCCGTCGACGACCGGGTCGACAAACTCATCGCCAGCATGTGAGGACCACCTACCTGTGACCGTTGTCCCCCGCCTTGGCCGCGGCGTCCGTTTTGTCATACTCTGTTCCATTCTTCTCGCCGCGTTACCCGTCACTCTCACCGCCTGCGGCAGCTCCACCGCACCCGACGGGACGGGCGAACCGCAGCTACCGACAGTGACGGGCGCGGGCAGCCTGTCGGCCAAGCCGACGATCGCGGCCGGCGCCGGCACCCCGCCGGCGACGCTGGTGACCCGCGACCTCGTGGTCGGCACCGGCGCGGCGGCGTCACCGACCAGCACCGTGTCGGTGCAGTACGTCGGCACGCTGTGGGCCAACGGCAAGGAGTTCGACGCCAGCTGGGACCGCGGGGAGCCGTCGATCTTCCCGCTGGACAGCGTCATCCCCGGCTTCCAGCAGGGCATCACCGGGATGCGGATCGGCGGCCGGCGCACGCTCGTGATCCCGCCCGAGCTCGGTTACGGCCCGGCGGACCAGGGGCCGATCCCGGGCGGATCCACCCTGGTCTTCGTCGTCGACCTCGTCGGTGTCCAGGCCAGCGACAGCTGACCGGCACCCCGCCCGGCCGGTCCACGCGGACGCGGACGGACCGGCCAGGCGGGGCAGGCCGGGCAGGCCGCAACGGGCCGCCCGGCTCTTCGGCCACTCGAACGACAGCTGCCGGCCCGGACGTTTCGGACGCACGGCCGACGCTTCACCGCACGGGCTGCCGCGTGGGCGGCGCTGAAGATCCAACAGAGGTGTTCTAGCCTCGTATGGTGTCCCGTCGTCGGCTGGAACGGCTGCTGAACCTGACGATGTGCCTGATGGCCACATCGCGGTTCCTCACCGTGGCCGAGATCGGCGAGCTCGTGGAGGGCTACACCCCCGGCGGCACCGATGACGAGCAGGGGGCGTTCCGCCGCATGTTCGAGCGGGACAAGCAGTACCTGCGCGACATCGGCATCCCGCTGGAGACCGGGTCGGACTCGTACTGGAACGACGAGGTCGGCTACCGCATCCGCCGCGGTGACTACGCGCTGCCGGAGATCTCCCTCGACCCGGACGAGGCCGCCGCCCTCGGCCTCGCCGCCCAGCTGTGGTCCAGCACGGCGCTCGCGGACGCGTCCGCCAGCGCGCTGCGCAAGCTCGCGGCCGGCGGTATCCGCACCCTGCCCGGCCCGGACGGCCTCCCGGGCGTCCCGGGCGGGCTGTCGGGCGGCTTGGAGCCCCGGGTCGCCACCACGGAGCCCGCGTTCGCGCCCTGCCTGGCCGCCGTGCAGGCCGGGCAGGCCATCCGCTTCCCCTACCGCAAGGTGGAGGAGACCGAGCCACGCGAACGCCACGTCGAACCGTGGGGGGTGGTCTCCTGGCGGGGACGCTGGTACCTCGTCGGTCACGACCGTGACCGGCAGGCCCCCCGGGTCTTCCGGCTGTCACGGGTGACCGGCCCCGTGCGGGCGCTCGGGCCGGCGGGCGCGGTCCGCGTCCCCGACGGGGTCGACCTGCGGGCGCTGGTGTCCGCGTCGGCGCCGTCGCCCGAGCTCACCCGCACCGCCGTTCTGCGCATCCGCCCGGGGGCCGGTCACGCGCTGCGCCGGTACGCGCGGATGCTCCCCGACAGCCCACCGCATCCCGTGCCGGGGAGCGGCCCCGCGCCGGGGCGCGCCGGGGACGGCTCCGTCGCCGCGCCGGCCGGCATGGACCGGGTAGAGATCGACTACTCCGACACCGAGCAGGTGGCCAGGTGGATCGCCGGCTACGGCGCGGACGTGCTGGTGGAGCGGCCGGCCCAGCTGCGCGCCGAGGTGGTCCGCCGCCTCACCGACGCCGCCCGGGCCCACGACGGCATCGATCGGCCGCGCCCGGCGGCGAAACCGGCGGACCCGGCCGGTTCCCGGGCGTTCTCCTGCTCCGCGGCCCCGGCATCCCCACCGGCCTCCCCAGCGGCCTCCTCGGTGAAAAAGCCGACCGGGGGACGGAAGAGGCAGCCGACGGCCGTGTCCCCGGGGGAGCCAACCGGGGACACGGTGGTCCCGCCGGTGGTCCCGCCGGTGGTCCCGCCGGTGGTCCCGCCGGTGGTCCCGCCGGTGGTCCAGCCGGTCGCTGACACGGTGGCCAGGGATCCGGCGGTTCCGCCGGTGCCCTCGTCGGCCGGGGCGTCCGACGGGGAAGCGGGCAGGGCGTCCAGCGGGGCGGCGACGCTGCCGGAGAACGTGCCGTGAGCTCGCCGGCGTCCTCCTCCGCGGCCACCGACCGGCTCAGCCGGCTGCTGGCCCTGGTGCCGTGGCTGCGCGCCCATCCCGGGGTGTGCCTCGACGACGCCGCCGCCACCTTCGGGATCACCGTCCGCCAGCTGCGGGACGACCTGGACCTGCTGTTCGTCTGCGGCCTGCCCGGCGGCGCCCCCGGCGACCTGATCGACCTGAGCTACTCCGCCGACCAGATCACCGTCCTCGACCCGCAGACCCTCGACCGCCCGCTGCGGCTGTCCGCGGACGAGGCGATGGCGCTGGTCGTCGCGGCCCGCACCCTCGCCGACGTGCCCGGCCTGTCCGCCCGCGAC
Organism: Protofrankia sp. CiP1_Cm_nod2; assembly: GCF_920664355.1. Lineage (NCBI taxonomy): Bacteria > Bacillati > Actinomycetota > Actinomycetes > Frankiales > Frankiaceae > Protofrankia > Protofrankia sp. CiP1_Cm_nod2. The sequence continues at coordinate 18,555 of NZ_CAKKTL010000014.1, read as the reverse complement.
GCGCTCGACCGGGCGCTGGGCAAGCTCGCGGACGCCGTCGGCACCCTGCCCGCCGACCGGGTCCGCGTCGAGCTCGACGCCCAGGACGACGTCCTGCGGGCCGTCCAGGAGGCGGTGGCCCGCCGCCGGCGGCTGCGCCTGCGCTACCTGGTGTGGTCCCGTGACGAGCTGACCGAACGCGACGTCGACCCGATACGGGTGCTCACCCGGGACGGCCACTGGTACCTGGAGGGCTGGTGCCACCGGTCGGCCGAGGTCCGGCTGTTCCGCCTCGACCGGATCGACGGCCCGGACGGCGTCACCGTCCTCGACACGCCCGCCGACCCACCGCCGCGGGCCCGCCCGCGGGACACCGACGGCCTGTTCCAGCCCGGCCCGGCGCAGACGCTGGTCGTCCTCGAGCTGGAACCGGCCGCGCGCTGGGTCGCCGACCACTACCCGGTCGTCTCCCGCCGTGAGCTCGACGGCGGCCGCCTGCTGGTGGAGCTGCGCGTCTGGGAGCCCGGCTGGCTGCACCGCCTGCTCCTCGGCCTCGGTGACCAGGCCAGAGTCCTCGACCCCCCCGACATCGCCACGGGCATCCACGCCGCCGCCACCCAGGCCCTGGCCGCCTACGGCCTTGACACCCACGAATAGGCCCAGCGCTACGGTCTGTGGGGCTCCGTCCCCGTTGCTCCGCTCCGCTCGACGGCCGCGGATAGGCCCAGCGCTACCCGTCGGGCATGCCGCTCGACGAACACGGCTCACGCTCACCGGTGAGGCGTCGCCTGCCTCGCCTGCCGATCGTCACGTGATGATCGACAGGAGGGGCAGGCCGCTGTCGCGGAGATGTAGGCGTCTCCTCGGCCCTGGTGGTGCCGCGATGGCGGGCGACGGGTTACCGTCAGGTCTATGCCGGACTAGAGATCCGTCCCGGAGGGGGTGAGCGCATGTCGGAGCCGGTGATCGACGTGGTGTACGAGACCACGGACGAGGAGGACGAGTACGACCGTCAGTGCCTGGACGCCGCGCTCGCCGAGGGCGGCGACCCGGTGCCCTTCGATGAGGTGCTGGCCGAGCTCGGGTTCACGCGCGAGGACCTGCTGACCTGAGCGGACGTCGGCGACGGCAGGATGGTCCACTATGCCGCCTGTCGCCTACACCCTCACGTTCGAGCGTGCGGCCATGCGTGCGTCGGGCAAGCTGCCCCATGCCGTTCAGGACCGGCTGCTGCGCGCGACCGCGACGCTGGAACACACCCCGGCGGCCGGTGGGCTGCAGGGCGATGGTGGGCCGGCCCGGGCACTGGCGTATCAGGGTCGGCGACTACCGGGTGATCCACATCATCAACGACCGTGCGCTGCACGTCCTGGTCGTCGAGCTCGGACACCGCCGGGACGTCTACCGCTGATTCCCTTACATGACCTACTGCGTGCAGTACCGTAACGCGGGCTTCCCTCGACTGTGCGATAGGTGAACGTTACCGGGCGTCAGGTACCGGGCAGGTCCGGGCCGTGACCGCTCACCCGGCCTTCCGCAACCGCACCGTCCCGTCCCCGGCGCCGGTGCGGACGGCATGACCGGCCGCGCGGGCCAGGTGCATCCCGGCGGCGTCGTGATGAGCCCGGGCGGTGGTGGAGTCCACGCCGACCACCGACAGGTCCACCTCACCCCGCGCCCCGGCCTGGGCGATCAGACCCTGCAACAGGGCGTCGAAGACACCGGCGTCCCGCCACTGCCGGAACCGGTTGGACA
>NZ_CAKKTL010000014.1:0-16306 GCF_920664355.1 Protofrankia sp. CiP1_Cm_nod2 | reverse complement strand
CGGTCGACCAGGCCCCGAACTCCCTCGGCATCTCCCGCCACTGCCCGCCCGTCCGGAACCGCCAGACCACCCCCTCGAACTGCGCCCGCAGCCGCCGCGGGTACGGGCCGAACCCGCCGATCGGCAGGTAGGGCTCGATGAACGCCCACTCCTCGTCTGTCAGCTGCGCCCGCGTCATGCACGACGGTCTAGATCAGACCCGGCCCACGAACGAACCCCACAGATCGATCACAACCCGATACACGCCCCCTTGTGGCGCACTGACACGTTTCTTACCGGCACCCGATTCAGCGGGTCAGGTTCGGCGGGCGACGAGCATCAGCCGGCTCGAGCCGAGCTGGTAGGGCGCGCCGTCCGGGCCTGCGTACCGCTCGATGCCGGTGAACCCGCCGTCTGTGAGCAGCTCACCGAGCTGGCGGCTGGTGTAGACGCGGTGCAGTGCCGTGGCGTCGACGACCTCACTGCCCCGGCTGAACCGGTACCGGCTGATCAGGCAGCTTTCGTCGACGTCGTACTCGGTCGTCGTCTCGACCTTGATGTCCCCGGTCCGCATGGTGCGTGGCTGGCCGCTGTAGCCCGGCAGGACGGTCTCCGCGGCCGCGGAGAAGTCGATGACGAGACCCCCGCCGGGAAGGAGTGCCCCGGCGAGGGCGGCGACGAACTCCCGGGTGCCGGCGGTGTTCAGGTAACCGAAGCTGTTCCCCAGGCACACGGCGGCGTCGAACGACGCCGACCGCGGGATCGAGCGCATGTCCGCCTGGGTGAACCTGACGTCGAGGCCGGCCCGGGCCGCCTCCCGCCTGGCATGGCCGACGGCCTCGGCCGAGATGTCGATCCCGGTCACGTGGTGACCGAGCGCCGCGAGCGCCAGGCTGTGGCGGCCGCTGCCGCACGGGGCGTCGAGAATCCGGCTGCCCGCCGCCAGGCCCAGGTGCCGCTCGACGAAGGCGATGTCGGCGGCGGTCAGCTCCGGCGTCGCCGCGCGCCGCCAGAACTCGTTGGGAAGCTCGGTGAAGAACCGCGTGTACCACTCGGCCGACATCTGGTCCGCGGAGCCCGGCGTGGCCGGGGGAGTGCCGGTCCCGCCGGAAACGAACGGGGAAGAGGACGTGGAAGACATGGAAGACGTGAGAGACGTGGAACGGGGATGACGAGACAACGCCAGAAGCTCCTCATGGTGAACATCGACATGACGACTGATGTCACCGGGCACACCGAGACCGCCACCGCGGGGCGGCGCGGCCTCGACTACCGCTGGCACTACCGGCCGGCGGCTCGGGTGGCCCGGGACAGGACCCGGGCAGCCATGGCTTCCTCCATACACATGCCGGCGAGCTGTCGCTGGCGGATGGGACACGACGGTACCAGCCTCTCCCGAACCGTCAACGCGATTCAGGTTCCCGTCCTCGCGGCAGGCCACCGCGATCGCCCATGGGATTGTCCCGCCCGGCGTCTTCGGCGGACGAGGCGACGGCGGGCGCCCGCTGGTGAAGCTACGTATCTGGGAGCCCGGCTGGCCGCGCACCGCCTGGCCCTCGGCCTTGGCGACCAGGCCGGAGCCCTCGGCCCCTCCGACTTCGTCGCGAGCATCCACACCGCCGCCACCCAGGCCCTGGCCGCCTACGGCCGCGACGGGTACGCCGCCACGGGCGGGCCTGCGGGCCGGTAGGTTGATCTCATGCGCTGGCTGCTCATCGATCTCGGTCTCGTCCTGTTGACGTTCGTCCTGCTCGTCGCGCTGGCATTGCGGGTATGGGGGCAGGTGCGACAGGTCAACCATGAGGCCGCCGAGCTGCGCGGCCGGCTGTCCACGCTCACCGAGGAAACCGCGGCGCTCGCCGCCCGGCTGGACGCCGCCGAGGTGACCGCGCGGCTGAACGAACGAATCCCGGCCTGACACGCCCACGCGGGGCCGCGCGGGCCCCGGCGTGTTCCCGAGGGTGGGCCCGGTGGGTTCGGAAGGCGGATTCCCCGGGCCGCGCGGGTCCCGGCGTGTTCCCGAGGCCCGCGCGGCCCCGCGGGCCTTCCGGACCGGTTTCCGGGCCTTCCCGGGGAACCACAGGTGCGCAAAGAACATGATCACGCCACTTTTTGGCCCCCGGCGACCCGCGGGAATCAGCGTTTCGGGCTCTCCCTTCCCGGCCCGAGCTACGCGTCCGGCGGGCGCGGCCCGCCCCTTGGAGATCTTGTTCTGATGGCACAAAGTAGTCGACGGTTTCTTCCGCAAGTACATTGACCGCGTTGCGGATCTTCTTCTATTGTTGCTCACGTGAAGCGGGGCGAGATTCTCATAGCCTGCCTGCATGTCGACTATGGGCGGAAGGCGAGCGCGCTGTGTTCGCTCGTCCTCTCCTGATGGTCGAAGCCGCGCCCGCTGTCGCGCGCTGATTTTTCGGCGGTCTATCCGCTCCGCCGGATGCCCCCGGTGTTCCCACCACACCGGTATGTCGTCATCCGGATTTTTTCTTCGCCCGTAACCGTGCGATGCCGCCTGTCCGGCGTCTTTCCGCGCGGTCCGGAATACTCGCATGCCCGGTCGAGCACGCGCATCTGACCGGACGGCGCAACAGGCTCATCGGCCATGTCGGGACCGCGCTTGCGCGCGACTGCCCCATGGCGGATTCCTCGACCGCACGGGCGAGGAACAACCGACAGCCGAAGGTGGCGCGAGCGTGCATGCACAGCCGCGCCGCCAACGGCCCAGAAAACAAAGGAGAGCACTGGAGTGAGCAAGGAAAACCAGGAGGACGAGGAACAGGGACAGGCCAGTCGCCGCGGTTTTCTCGCGGGCTCGTTGGCAGCCGCCACGGCGGCCGCGACGACCGGCCTGTCGACACTGCCGGGCCTTGTCCAGCCCGCGTCCGCGGCCACCCGGCCGAACATCCTGGTCATCGTCACCGACGACCAGCCCAAGCAGACCAACTGGGCAACCCAGAAGATCCGTAACTGGCTGGTGACCCAGGGCGTGGAGTTCACCAACGGCCATGTCACCACGCCGTTGTGCGCCCCCTCGCGGTCGTCGATCTTCTCAGGCCGCTACGCGCACAACCATGGCGTGCGGGACAACGGGCACCCCTACAACCTCAACCAGAACACCACCGTCCAGCGCTATCTCAAGCAGGCGGGCTACCGCACCGGCTTCTTCGGCAAGTACCTCAACGCCTGGAACGTCGCTGACGCCCCGCCGCACTTCGAGGACTTCGCCCTGTTGGACCCGGTCGTCTACAACGACGGCCAGTACAACGTCAACGGCACGATCAAGACGATCCCGGGCTACAGCACCCACGTCATCAGGGATTTCGCCAAGGGATTCATCCAGAATGGCACGACCGACACCCGGCCGTGGTTCCTCTACATCGCTCCCAAGGCCCCGCACGGCCCCAACACCCCGGAGCCGCAGTACGCCAACACGGTCGTACCGACCTGGGACGGCCGTCCGTCGGTCTTCGAGACCGACAAGAGCGACAAACCGGACTACATCCAGAGTGCGAACGCGACGCTGGCCGACGGCCGGGCGATACGGGAGGCGCAGTTCCGCACCCTGCTGTCGGTGGACGACGCGGTGCAGGCGATCCGCGACAAGCTGGCGGCCACCGGACAGCTCGACAACACGCTTGTCATCTACATCGGCGACAACGGATTCTCCTGGGCCGACCACGGCTGGACCAAGAAGTCGGTGCCTTACCTGCCGTCCATCGAGGTGCCGTTCTACCTGTCCTGGCCCGCGGGCGGACTGGGCGCCGGAACGACCGACAACCGTATCGTCGCCAACATCGACATCGCCCCGACCATTCTCAACGCCGCCGGAATCACCCCGACAACGCCGCAGAACGGCAGCTCGTTGTTGTCCACCTACAGCCGTGACCATCTGCTGGTCGAATGGTGGGAACAGGGCGCCCACACCGCGGGAAGCCCGCACACCTGGTCGTCCTATGTCAGCACAACCAAGCAGTACACCGAGTACTATCACCTCCACACCGATTCCAACGGTCAGCCGGTCGGCACCGGAACGGTGGCATTCCGGGAGTACTACGACCTGGCCAACGACCCGTACCAGCTGGTGAACAAGCTCTACAACGCCACCCCGGCACAGGAGCAGGCACTGGGTATCCCGGCCCTGGCCGCCCAGCTCGCCGCCGACCGCGCGAGCTGACCCCGGACGGCCGGCCGCGGTGGCCCGCCTGCCCGGGCGGGGCGGGCCACCCGTCGCTCACCGTCCCGGGCGAACCCGGGACGAACAAAAGACGAACGACGAACAAAAGACGAACAAAGAGAGACGCCGTGTCTGCTTCCTGCTGCACCCCCGGCCGTGAGCCCGTCGGCATCGCGACCGTCACGCCCGTACGCCTGTCCGCACCCCGGACCAGGCGTATGGCCCAGCTGCCCGGCGGACGCTTCCTGATGGGCACCGAGGACAACGAGGGCTACCGCGCCGACGGCGAGGGCCCGGTCCGGGAAATCGAGCTGAAGCCGTTCTCGATCGAGCCCACCACGGTGACCAACGCCCAGTTCGCCACGTTCATCAACGCGACCGGGTACGTCACCGACGCCGAGCGGTACGGTTTCTCCTTCGTCTTCGAGGGCTTCCTGTCCGAGGAGCTCAGCCGGGTCTCGCCGGCCGTGCACGCCACTCCCTGGTGGCGTGCCGTCTCCGGAGCGGGATGGAAGCATCCCGAGGGGCCGGGCTCGTCGGCCGCCTCCCGGCAGAACCACCCGGTCGTGCACGTCTCGTGGAACGACGCGCAGTCGTACTGCGCCTGGGCCGGCGTCCGGCTGCCCACCGAAGCCGAGTGGGAGTACGCGGCGCGAGGCGGGCTGGAACAGCGCCGTTACCCATGGGGGGACGAGCTGACGCCCGGTGGGCGGCAGCGGTGCAACATCTGGCAGGGCGACTTCCCGAACCTCGGCACCGGCGAGGACGGGTACCTCGGCACCGCTCCGGTGAAGTCCTACCGGCCCAACGGCTACGGCATCTACAATGCCGTCGGCAACGTCTGGGAATGGTGCGCCGACTGGTTCAGCGCCACGTTCCACCTGGCCGGGCCGCGCACGAACCCGACCGGGCCGCCCGACGGTCACGCCAAGGTGATGCGCGGCGGATCACACATGTGCCACGCGTCGTACTGCAACCGGTACCGTGTCGCCGCACGCAGCTCGAACACCCCGGACAGCTCCGCTGGCAACATCGGCTTCCGCACGGCGGCCTGAGGGTGCCCTGAGGCGTCGTATGGCCGTCACGCGCGGGACATCGGACCGTCGTCTGACGGGGCAAGGCTGGCCGACGTAGCATCAAACACGCACCGGCTGACGGGCCGGGCACCGGAGCAAAGGACGCATGCCATGACCAACCTCGGTACCCCCGAGCTTCTGATTATTGCGTTCGTCGTCATCCTGCTGTTCGGTTCCAAGAAGCTGCCCGATGCCGCGCGTTCGCTCGGGCGCTCACTGCGGATCTTCAAGGCGGAGACCAAGGGGCTCAGCCAGGACGAGCCGGCCCAGGCCGCCGCACCCTCGGCCACTGTGCCACAGCCACAGCCACAGCCACAGCCCCAGGCGCAGCCGGCACCGCGGCCCATCGAGGCCGGCCAGCCGGTCGTCAGCCCGCAGCCGGCGTCGACCGGGGTCAACGGCACCTCCGCCGCCACGGGCGACTCCACCCGGGGCTGACCGGGCCGAAGACCACCGACCGCCTTTCCCACGAGCAGGAGTAGCCGGCACGTGCCCGCGTTTCCCACGCCGCGGCGGATAGCGCAGGCGGTGCAGTTCCGCCGGACCAGAACGGTCGAGGACAGCCGGATGTCGCTCACCGAGCACCTGCGGGAGCTGCGCAACCGGCTGGCGAAAGCACTCATCGTGCTCGTCGTCGCCGCGGCGGTCTGTTTCTACTTCGAGCCGCACATCTTCAACTTCCTCAAGGAGCCCTACTGCTCCCTGCCCGCGGACGTCCGCTCCGGTGTCGACGGGCAGTGCCAGCTGGCGTTCTTCGGCATCCTCGACGCCTTCATGATCAGACTGAAGATCGCGATGGTTGCCGGGGCCGTCTTCTCCTCACCCGTCTGGCTCTACCAGATCTGGTCGTTCATCACCCCGGGCCTGCACCGGCACGAACGCCGATGGTCACTGGCGTTCGTCGGCTGTTCGCTGGTCCTGTTCGTCCTCGGCGCCTTCTTCGCCTACCTGACCCTGAGTAAGGGGCTGGAGCTCCTGCTCGGATTCAGCGGGGACGGGCTTGTCAGCGTCCTCGACGTCAACAAGTACCTCAGCTACGTCATCGCCATGCTGCTCGTGTTCGGGCTGTCCTTCGAGATCCCGCTGCTGGTGGCGATGCTCAACCTGGCGGGCGTGGTCAGCACGGCCCGGCTGCGCTCGTGGCGGCGCCCCGAGATCTTCCTGGTCTTCGTCTTCGCCGCGATCGTGACACCGAGCCAGGACCCGTTCACAATGATCGCTCTCGGCCTGCCGATGATCGTGCTGTACGAGGTCGCCCTCGTGATCGGATGGGCCAACGACAAGCGCAGGGCCCGCCGCGGCGACACCTCGCCCTACGCCGGTCTCGACGACGACGAGGCGTCACCGCTGGACCTCGACCTGCCGCATCCGATGGCGGGGGAGCCGGCAAGGCCCACGGCGTCCGCCGACCCGGTGGGCAGCGCCGTCGGCGCGGCCGGCGCCCCGGGCTCCGCAGCGGACGCCGCCCACATCGACATCACCTGACAACGCCCGGCGCCGGTCTGGCACCGTCCGGCTCCGATGGATCCCCCAGCCCCACTGGACGATCATCAGGCCTGGTCCGCCGGTCCTGTCGGAGGGCCGGCCAGGCCCGGTGAACATCCGCCCGGCAACGGCCCGGCGGCGCGGGCGTAGGCTGACGACGTGTCCACCGCGCCGGCGGGCCCGCCGTCCGGGCCCGGGGCTTTCCCCCCGGCCATACCCACGGCCATACCCACGGCCATACCCACGGCTCTGACCGGCTTCGTCAGCGGTTATCCCTTCGGTCTCGACCCCTTCCAGATCGAGGCGTGCACCGCGCTCGACGCCGGTGAGGGCGTGCTGGTCGCGGCGCCCACCGGAGCCGGTAAGACGGTCGTCGGCGAGTTCGCCGCCCACCTCGCGCTCGCCCGCGGGCAGCGCTGCTTCTACACGACCCCGATCAAGGCGCTGTCGAACCAGAAGTACACCGACCTTGTCGCCCGCCACGGCGCGGGCGCGGTCGGCCTGCTCACCGGCGACACCACCCGCAACCCGGACGCGCCGGTGATCGTCATGACCACCGAGGTCCTGCGCAACATGCTCTACGCGCAGCCCGCCGGGCGGGAACGGCTCGACCGGCTCGCCTTCGTCGTCATGGACGAGGTGCACTACCTCGCCGACCGGCAGCGCGGAGCCGTGTGGGAAGAGGTGATCATTCACCTGCCGGCGCACGTCCAGCTGGTGTCGCTGTCGGCGACGGTGAGCAACGCGGAGGAGTTCGCGGACTGGCTGGTCACCGTCCGTGGCCACACCCGGGTCGTCGTCTCCGAGCACCGCCCGGTTCCACTGTGGCAGCACGTGCTGGCCGACCGGCAGCTGCACGACCTGTTCGTCGCCGGCCCGCTCGCCGCGGGCACCCTCCCGGGCCCGCGCGGGGAGGCGGCGGACGTCTTCCCCCGCACCCGCGGGGACGCGGCGGGCGGCCTCGGGCGCGCGCGGCGCGGGGACGCGACAGCCCCTGGCACGGTGGCTCCTGGCACGACAGCCGCCCCGGTCACCGGCCCGGACGCGGCCGGGGACACAGGCCCGGCACGTCCCCGGATCAACCCGGACCTGATCCGCCTGTCCCGGCAGGACAGCCGCCGCCCGCCACGGCCGCGGGGCCGCGGCGGCGGGGCGGTGGCCCCGCCGCGCGAGCGGCCCTGGGTGCCCAGCCGGCCCGAGGTCGTCCGCCATCTCGACCGCGCCGGGCTGCTCCCGGCGATCACCTTCGTGTTCAGCCGGGCGGGCTGTGACGCCGCGGTGTCCGCCTGCGTGCGCGCCGGCCTGCGGCTGACCACGACGGAGGAACGGCAGACCATCCGCGAGCACGTGCGCGCCCGCACCGCGAGCATCCCCGCGGACGACCTGCGCGTACTCGGCTACTGGGAGTGGCTGGACGGTCTTGAGTGCGGCATCGCCGCGCACCACGCCGGGATGCTGCCCACGTTCAAGGAAGTGGTCGAGGAGCTGTTCGTCCGCGGCCTGGTGCGGGCCGTGTTCGCCACCGAGACCCTGGCGCTGGGCATCAACATGCCGGCGCGCACGGTTGTCCTGGAGCGGCTGAGCAAGTTCAACGGCGAGACCCGCGCCGACATCACCCCGGGTGAGTACACCCAGTTCACCGGGCGGGCCGGGCGGCGCGGCATCGACATCGAGGGGCACGCGGTCGTGCTGTGGCAGCCCGGTCTCGACCCGGTGGCCCTGGCGGGGCTGGCGTCGGCCCGCACCTATCCGCTCCGGTCGTCGTTCCGGCCGTCGTACAACATGGCCGTCAACCTCGTCGGGCGACTCGGGCGGACCGAGGCCCGCAGCGTTCTTGAGTCGTCCTTCGCACAGTTCCAGGCCGACCGCGCGGTCGTCGGCCTGGCCCGGCAGGTCCGCCGCAACAGCGGCGCGCTCGACGAGCTGGCCGCCGAGCTGACCTGCGAGCAGGGCCCGGTCAGCGAATACGCGCGCCTGCGCGAGGAGATCCGCGCCCGCGAGGCGGCGCTGTCGCGGGAGGGCGCCAACCGCCGCCGCGCCGAAGCGCTCGAGGCGCTGTCCCGGCTGCGGGTCGGGGATGTCGTGCGCGTCCCGGCCGGCCGGCGCAGCGGCCTGGCGGTCGTGCTCGACCCCGGGGTGAACGGCCACGGCGACGACGGCCCGCGCCCGGTCGTCCTGACGGTGGACAGGCAGGTCCGCCGGCTCTCCACGGTCGACTTCCCGGTGGCCGTCGAGGCGCTGGGCCGCGTCCGGGTGCCGCGGACGTTCAACCCGCGCTCGCCGCAGTCGCGCCGTGACCTGGCGTCGTCACTGCGCCAGGTCGACGTCCCGCCTGAGCAGGGGCGGCGGGCCCGGGAGCGGGCCGCCGCCGCGGACGACACCGAACTCGCCCGGCTGCGCCGCGCGCTGCGCGCCCATCCCGTGCACGGCTGCCCGGAGCGGGAGGCGCACCTGCGCGTCATGGACCGCCACGCGAAGCTGCGCCGGGAGACCGACACCCTCCAGCGGCGCATCGAGAACCGCACGAACACCGTCGCGAAGATCTTCGACCGGGTGTGTGCGGCTCTGGAGACGCTGGGCTACCTGCGGGGTGACACCGTCACCGCCGCCGGCGCTCTGCTCAGCCGTGTCTACACCGAGCAGGACCTGCTCGTCGCCGAATGCCTGCGCGACGGCGTGTGGGAGGGGCTGTCACCGGCCGCGCTCGCCGCGGCGGTCTCCACGCTCGTCTACGAGCCCCGCGGCGAGGAGGCGACGGCGGCGAAGACACCCGGCGATCCCGGGCTGCGGGACGCGCTTACGGCCACGGCCCGCATCGCCGGCCGGCTGCGTGACATCGAGGCCGGCCACGGACTGGACTTCCTGCGCCCGCCCGAGCCCGGATTCGCCTGGGTGGCGTTCGGCTGGGCGTCCGGAGGCTCCCTGGAGAAGGTCCTGACCGACTCCGGTCTGGACCTCACCGCCGGCGACTTCGTCCGCTGGATGCGTCAGCTCATCGACCTGCTCGACCAGATCGTCCAGGTCGCCCCGGAGGATTCGACCGTGCGGGGTGTCGCCCGCGCGGCGCTCGACGCCGTCCGCCGCGGCGTCGTCGCCTACGCCATGTCGATATAGCTCCCTGTAAGGGCACGGCTCCCTGCGGTACGGCGTCCCAGGCCGATACGGCGGCCTTTATCTGATCTTGTATTTACCCTGTTTGTCACCGCCGCGGACGGTCGCGGCTCCTATCCGTCCCGCTGTCGTCAGATGCCGCTTTCAGGCGCCGCTTTCATATAGCGCCTTCAGGTGCCGCCGAAGCGGACCGGGAGCTCGAGGAGGCCGCGGAAGGACGACGCCGCGGGCAGCCACTGGAGGTTCTCCGGCGCCACCTCGAGCGCGAGGTTGGGCAGCCTTCGCAGCAGTGTGCCGATGGCGGTCCGCGCCTCCATCCGGGCCAGTGACACACCCAGGCAGTAGTGGACGCCGTACCCGAAGGCCATGTGCGGGTTGTCCGTCCGGTCGACGTGCAGCCGGTCGGGGTCGGTGAAATGCGCCGGGTCGTGATTGGCCGCGTTGAGGACGACGGTGACGATCGAGCCTTTCGGAACACGCACCCCGCTGTACTCGACGTCCTCCGTCGCCAGCCGGAAGCTCGCCACCGGGACCGACCCGTTGAAACGGAGCAGCTCCTCGATCGCGCCCGGCAGGAGGTGCGGGTTCTTCGTTATCAGGTCGAGCTGGTCCGGGTTCGTCAGCAACGCGGTGACCGCGTTCCCGATGAAGTCGGCCGTTGTCTGGTGACCGGCGAACAGCAGCAGGAACGCGGTCGAGACCAGCTCCTCCTCGGAGAGTTTCCCGCCGCCGTCACGGGCCGTGATCAACGCGCTGATCAGGTCGTCGCCGGGCCGGTCACGCTTGTTCCCGACCAGCTTGGTCAGATAGGCGTAGAGGTCCTGCTGGGCCTCCTGGATGGCGGCCCGGTCCTCCTCGTTGCTGCGCCCGGCCGTGCCCTGGGTGCGGATGACCTGCGTGCCGCTGAAGAACTGCTCGCGGTCCTCGACCGGGACGCCGAGAAGTTCACAGATCACGTTCATCGGCAGCGGAAGGGCGAACTCGCCGATCAGCTCGGCACGGCCGGCGGGCACGATCGCGTCCAGCAGTTCGTCCACGAGCTGCTGGACGCGGGGGGCCAGCGCCTCGATACGGCGCGGGGTGAACGCCTGGGAGACCAGGCGGCGCAGCCGGCTGTGTTCCGGCGGGTCCGCGTTGAGCATGTTCCTGTTCAACGCGACCGACTTCTCACCGAAAACCTGCAGGTAGAGGTCCCCGGCCCGGTCGATGTCCTTGCTCAGCCGCGGGTCGGAGAGCACCGCTCTCGCGTCGGCGTACCGGGTGACCATCCAGGTCTCGAACCTGGGCGTCTTCACCCGGCAGACCGGCGCGTTCTCCCGCAGCCGGGCGTACGTCGGGTACGGGTCAAGACGGAATTCCGGGGTGAACAGCTCGGCCGCGGGAACCGCCTGTGTGACTTCACTCATACTGGATTCCTTCTGCTGGATGCTTCCACCCGTGAAATCGAGGGCGAAAACGGCTGCTGTCACGACCGTTCAGTCCCTCGGTCGCGTGATTCGGCCGTGTTCGACGCACGCGCGCACGTCACAGCATCGACAGTATGAGACCGGAGCCGCCTGCGCCCGTCGACGATGAGCGCGACGAAAATAACGGTGAAAACTGTTTCTCAACCGTCAGAGCGGAATCAGGCGGACGCCGGGGCCGCATAGTCGGGCCATGTCACCCGGATCGGATGTGATCATGGCTACTGGCCCTCGCTGACGCAGCGCCATCTCCGCGACCATGGCGTCGATGGCGTACTTGTGCCCATGTAGGTTCGCGGCCCGCAGCAGTGCCGACGCGGCTCGTGCGGCATCCCTGGTGAGGGATTCCACCTGGACGCGAGCGAGGATCCAGGTCATGCGCGCCGCGTCTGTTCTGGGGTGTGTCGCTTCGATGATGGTTGCGGCGCAGGTCCTGACCCTCCATTCCATGCGCTGTGCCCCGTCCAGGACGACCATGACCCTTCGCCGCCCCTCGACGAAGCCGGACAGTCCCGCGCAGTCAAGAACAAGGGTCCCCTGCGTAGCTGAGACTTTCACGCAGCGTCGTGCTCCTGCGCAACCGTGCCGGTGAGCGCTTCATGCGCCCAGGCCCGCTCGTCGTCTGTGAACGCGCCGTGCTCTTCCTGGTAGACACGGATGTCCTCGGCGAGGAGTTCGCGGCGAATACGGTCCTCAATCATCTTTGCGACGAAGCCGGAGAACTCGCGTTTACCGATCAGCTCACGTACGGCGTCAGCGGTCCCCTGCGGAAGGGACAGGCTCAACCGAGTGGAAGGACCTTCACCCAGCGGGTATTCATGGATACTCATATGGGTACTGTAACATTTCTGCTGTTACGACAGCGGCGTCGTCACGTCCGATCGGTTCACCGGCCGGGCGCCTACACCCGTATCCGGACGAAGGTGGGCTGTATGTCGACCTCGCAGCGCAGGCTGTTCGCGATGTAGCACGCCTGGTGGGCCAGCTCCACCAGGCGGTGCAGCCGCTCGAGCGGGACGTCCCCGGCAACCACGATGCGTGGCCGCAGCAGGAGCTGTTCGGGGTTGGGGCGCTCGGGTGAGCCGCGAAAGGCGGGATCCGCGCTGAGCTGGACGCTTACGGACGCGGGCGGGCATTCGCCGTGATGCTCCCGGCCGTACGCCTCGTAGCCGGCGGCCGTCGAGCCCTCCCACTGGCAGCGGGCCCGATACCGGTGCCGCTCATGCTGATCCACGCAGCCTCCTGACGAGGGCGGTTTCTCACCATCAGGACGTCGGCGGCTTCGATAACCGATAACCGAGTACCAGCGGCCTGCTGGAAGCGGGGTGGCGGGTCAGCGGAAGGCGACCATCTCGCGTAGCCACTCGCTCAGTTCGGCGATTTCGGTGGCCGACGCGCTGCCCAGCGGCGCGGACCGGGCGAACCGCCGGGTGGACACCGCCGTGATCTCTTCGGTGCGCGCCCAGCTCCGCCTGTCCAGGCCGGACTCGGGGGAGTCGATGCGCACGTGATGGTCCAGGCCCCGGTCCCGCGTGGTCAGGGGCACCACGAGGGCCATGTCGATCGGGAACCGGCAGTGCGTCGCCGAGCCGACCACCACGGCCGGGCGTAGGTGGCCCTGCTCGTGCCCGATCGGCTGGCCGAAGTCCACCAGCCACACCTGCCAGGGCGCGAGCCTCAGCATCCGGCTCACCGGTTGTACTCCGGGTACTCCTCACGCGCGTCGGGCAGGCCGTCGCCGGCCGCGTTGTCGGCCGGCCGCGCCTCGGCCTGGTAGCTGGCCCACTCGTCAGGGTCGGCGCGCAGCTCCTCGTAGCGTCGCATGATGCGGTTGATCTTGTGTTCCCGCACCAGATGCCGGACCGCCTCGCCCAGGGACACGCCGTGGAAGTCGCGTTCGGCGATCTCCGCCAGCTCGTCGCGTAGCCCGCTGTCAAGCTGCATGGACGTCGTAGCCATAGGCTCCAGTATGGCATGTGCTATAGATCGTGCCGTGGCGATGCCGGTCGAAGACCGGGTGCGTACAAGCGGGATCTGCGGTGTGGGCGGGGTGCGGGCTCTCGGGTCATGGCGGAGCGCACCGAACGCGACAGGAAGACAATAGTATAGGTCGAGTTATAATAACTTGAGATATCCATGATGGGAGGCGCGCTGGGAAGCGTCACTGGGAGGGGCGATGGACAAGCCTGCCGAGATGTTCGACCGCGACTTCGAGTGGGCCGAACTGGCCCGCTTCGCTCGTTATCCGGGTGGCGAAGCGACCCTGGGGGTGGTCTCCGGCCGGCGGCGACAGGGCAAGACGTTCCTCCTCGACGCGGTCACCCGTGCCGGTGGCGGTTTCATGTTCACCGCGACCGAGACCACCGAAGCCGATGGCCTCAGGCAGTTCGGTGCGGCGCTGGCCCGCTACCGCGACGAGCCAGCACCCTTCCGCTTCGCCCACTGGGACGAGGCCGTGAACCAGCTCATGCGGATCGCCACCGATGGGCCCACCACCGCCGTCATCGACGAGTTCCCCTTCCTCGCCAAGGCGTCACCCGCGCTGCCGTCCATCATCCAGCGCGCTCTGGACCCCGCCGCGCAGCACGGCAACACACCCGTGCGTCTGCTGTTGTGCGGCTCCGCGCTGCCCTTCATGGGCCGGCTGCTCGCCGGCAACGCCCCGCTGCGCGGCCGCGCGGGGCTCGAACTCGTCGTTCCCACCCTCGACTTCCGTACCGCCGGCCGGTTCTGGGAGATCACCGACCCGCGCACCGCCGTACTCACCCACGCCGTCGTCGGCGGCACCCCCGCCTACCGGCGCGAATTCACCCAGGGTGACGTCCCCGCCGGCCCCGACGACTTCGACGACTGGGTCGCCCGGGCCGTCATCAACCCCGCCCGGCCCCTCTTCCGCGAAGCCCGTTACCTCCTCGCTGAGGAACCCGACCTGCACGACGTCGCGCTCTACCATTCCGTGCTGGCAGCCATCACCGCCGGTAACGCGGCGCGCGGCGGGATCGCCGACTACCTCGGCCGCAGATCCACCGACCTCGCCCATCCGCTGAGCGTTCTCGAGGACGTCGGCCTGATCCGCCACGAGCCCGACGCGTTCCGCCGGAACCGTTCCACCTATCGGATCGCCGAACCCCTGGTCACCTTCTACCACGCCGTCATGCGCCCCTACTGGGGCGATCTGGAACGGCCGGGCCGGGCCCCGGCCGTGTGGCGGCGTGCCGGGCCCACCTTCCGTAGCAAAGTGGTCGGCCCGCACTTCGAGAACCTCTGCCGCGAATGGGCCCGCTGGTACGCGGTTCCCGACACGTACGGTGGCCACTCCTACCGGGTGGCCGCAGGGGCCGTCAACGATCCGGCGGCCAGGACCAGTCACGAGGTCGACGTCGCGGTCCTCGGCCACGACGAATCCGGCCACGACGTCCTGCTCGCCATCGGTGAGGCGAAGTGGGGCGACGTCATGGGCCTGCGCCACCTGCGCCGCCTCGACCACATCCGTGGACTGCTGCGCACCCGCCACGCCGCCCCCGCCCACCCGACACGCCTGATGTGTTTCAGCGGCGCGGGTTTCACCGACGAGCTACGGCAGGCCGCTGCCGAGGACTCCACCATCCAGCTTGTCGATCTACACAGAATCTATTACGGTGAGTAATTATGCGAAGAGGGTCCCGGTACGGCTGAGCCTCTCACGCGATACCATGCCGCTACGCGGCCTCGCCGGTGATCATCTCATGGGCCCAGGCCCGCTCATCGTCGCCGATGGACGCATAAGGGCCGATGGACGCATGAGGGACGCGGAGGAAGCCGGTGGAAGTTCCCCTGACATCGACCGGTCGACCTGGCGGGCCGGGCCCGGGCGCCATGCGTCCCGCGGGGCTTCGCCGCGGCACCGCCGCCCCACACGCTGAACGTCCGATTATGCCAAGTTACTGATCGTACCAGGTAGTCGATCATTCCGCCGGGCCGGTACGGCTGGCGTGACCCGTCTTCGTGCCAGGGAGAACTCCCGTGTCCGGATGGTTGCGTGCTGTCGGGCTGCTCGCCGGCGCCGCGCTCGACGCCGCCCTCGCCGACCCGGCGCGGCGGCACCCGGTGGCGGCCTTCGGGGGCGTCGCCAACCACACCGAGCGGCTGCTCTACCGCGACAGCCGGGCCGCCGGGCTGGCCTACACCTGCGCCCTCGCCGGCGGCACTGTCGCCGTCGGCGCCCTGGCGCGCTCCGGGGTGACCAGGGCCGGCCGGCGGCTCGGCTGCCAGCGGGCCGCCTCGGTGGCGCTGACCACGGCGGCGACGTGGACGGTGCTCGGCGGGACGTCCCTGCGCCGCCACGGCCGTCGCCTCGGCGGCGAGCTCCTGCGCGACGACCTGCTCGCCGCCCGTGGCCGCCTGCCGTCGCTGTGCGGCCGGGACCCGGCCGTCCTCGACCGCGCCGGGCTGTCCCGGGCGGGGGTGGAGTCGCTGGCCGAGAACACCTCGGACGCGGTCGTCGGGCCGCTGCTGTGGGGGGCGCTCGGCGGTGTCCCGGGGCTGCTCGGCTACCGGGCGGTCAACACCCTGGACGCGCTGGTCGGCTACCGCAGCACCCGGCACGCCCGCTTCGGCTGGGCCTCGGCCCGCCTGGACGATCTCGCGAACCTGCTGCCGTCCCGCGTCGCCGGGCTGCTGGCCTGCGCGTGCGCGCCGGTCGTCGGCGGCTCGTGTGTCGACGCCTTCTGGGTGATGCGCCGGGACGGCCACAGCCATCCCAGCCCGAACGCCGGCCAGGTGGAGGCGGCGTTCGCCGGCGCGCTCGGGCTGCGCCTCGGCGGGACGCTGCGCTACCACCACGGGGTGGAGCACCGGCCGGTGATGGGCTACGGCCGGCCGGCCGTACCCGCCGACCTGGAACGGGCCGCGGTCCTCTCCGCCGCGGTCAGCGCCTGCGCGCTGCTGCTGGCCGCCGGTGTCGCCGTGGCCACGGCGACGGCCCGGTCGGCGCTGGGCTCGGCACAGGCCGCCGCACAGGCCGCCGCACAGCCCGCTTC
>NZ_CAKKTL010000013.1:39541-42139 GCF_920664355.1 Protofrankia sp. CiP1_Cm_nod2 | reverse complement strand
GGAGTGCCGGGCGTGGTGGGCGAAGACGTCACCATCCGCGACGCGGACCCGATGGTCGTCACTGATGATGGTGTTCCGGTCGGTCTCCTGCCGGACGAGCACCCGGTCGTCGCCGACGCCCGCGGCTGCCTTGATGTCGGCGCCGGTCATCTCGTCGGCGATGACGGGGACGTCGATGCCGTTGATACGGATGGTGCGGGCCATCGCCACCTCCTCGTGTGGTTTCCACGAGGTGCAGACGGACGGGGGAGGGCGGCGTTGGTTCCCCCGGTCGCGGACGGAGGTTCACCACGGTGTCGCCACGGTCGCGATCCGGTCGAGCAGGACGGCGGCGCGTTCCAGGCCGAGGCCGGCCGGCCCGCCGGGAGCGGCCGCCACCAGAACGGCGCCGAGAACGATCAGCAGAACTGCCGTCCGCCGGACCAGTGCGCGGATACGGCGGCGGAAGCGCGCCCGGCGCCGTATCCGCGCACGCTGACGCGGGAACGGCCGTCGTCGCCGCCGGCCGGCCTGCCGTTGCCGTGCACGTTGCCGTTGCCGTTGCCGTGATGACGAACGCCGCCGACGACGGCGGACGGCCGCTGGGCCGATCGGGAGACGGGCCGGTGCCGCTCCGGGCATGGTGGTATCCGGGAAGGGGACGGCGGTGGGATCATGGAAGTCGTCCGTGTCGGCCGTAGAGGTGGGTTCGGGGACGGCCACGCCACGGCCGTCGAAGCGAAGTCGAGGAGGTGTCACCATCGGCGTGTGCTCCAGTGGCCTGTCCGGATCGGGTACCGGAGGGTCCCCGGCACCCGATCCGGACGGACAGACACGCACCCCAGGGAGATCATCTACCACAACCTCCGACACGCCGACGAACCCGGGAGGTTGTGGTGAGAGATCGACATGTATCCTGACCTGCAACGACGCAGAATTTTTAGATCATTTCATCATGATCCAAAAGACCTTCAAAAGGAGGTTGTGGTTGGATCTTGCAAACCCCCAGCTCAGACGGGGTACAATTCGGACAGCGGTCCCCGCGATCTACAAATCCGAGCCGGATTGAAACTCCTCGACGGGGAAACCGTCCTTCGGCTGTCCCAGGTCCCCGCGATCTACAAATCCGAGCCGGATTGAAACTTAAGGGCCGCCCCCTCCGGGAGGGCGGGGTTGTCCCCGCGATCTACAAATCCGAGCCGGATTGAAACCGGCGGACTTTATATAAGCAATAAGCTCAACTATTTGTCCCCGCGATCTACAAATCCGAGCCGGATTGAAACCACTCATGCTATCACCTCCTCAGTTGACTCTGGTACTGGTCCCCGCGATCTACAAATCCGAGCCGGATTGAAACCAAATACTCCCAAACTATCCATTCGGGAATATAGTCCCCGCGATCTACAAATCCGAGCCGGATTGAAACTTGACCATGCGGCGCGCCTCGTCGGCGTCAATGGTCCCCGCGATCTACAAATCCGAGCCGGATTGAAACTCGGCCTGGTTGGCCGACCGCAAAAGCTCTGGTCCCCGCGATCTACAAATCCGAGCCGGATTGAAACAGGGCCCACCCGGGGAGGAACATGAGGACCGCGGATGTCTCCGCGATCTACAAATCCGAGCCGGATTGAAACCAGGAGGCTGGCGAGGTGAACTCTGCGCCGGTTGGGTCCCCGCGATCTACAAATCCGAGCCGGATTGAAACGGGATGACCTCCAGCGGACGGAACAGGATGTCCGGTCCCCGCGATCTACAAATCCGAGCCGGATTGAAACGGCAGGCCCTCCACTCTGGACGGGCTCTGGTCTGGGTCCCCGCGATCTACAAATTCGAGCCGGATTGAAACTTCTGGCGCTTCGCCGCCCCTTCTGCGGTGAGGTCCCCGCGATCTACAAATCCGAGCCGGATTGAAACCGAACATGGCACCCCAGCCGCGGAACTGCCGCGTCCCCGCGATCTACAAATCCGAGCCGGATTGAAACTCCGGTTCCCAGGACCGTCACGAAAACGATGATCGGGTCCCCGTGATCTACAAATCCGAGCCGGATTGAAACATGATGCCCATCCTTGGACTTCTCCTAGTCGGGTGTCCCCGCGATCTACAAAATCCGAGTCGGATTGAAACCCGTCGGTGAAGATGCCGAGTGCGATCAGGTCGTCGAATGGTTCCCGTGATCTGTAAATCCGGGTCGGATTGGAGCATGGTCTCGTTGACAGCCACCCTGTACTCGTAGGGGCGCCAGTGAGCTACCTGGTCGGTTGTAGGTGGGTGGGCTGCTGGTGTCTCGGGGGTGGCGGGTACCCTCGTGGTCGGTTTCTACGGGGGTGGTCGTGATGCGGGTGTTCGTTCACGTTCTCGGGGCGTCCGATCTGGGGGTGGACAGTCAGGCACGGTTGCGTTCCGGGGGCGATGGTGGGTCCGCCGGGCCCAGCCTGCCCGAGAAGGTTGCCGGGCTCCTGGCCGCTGTTGATGCCGGGGACGAGGAGACTGTTCGTCGTTCGCTGACGACGCCGGTTGTGGATCCCCAGCGGCGGTGGGAGAAGGTGCCGTTGGAGATCCTGCTTGAGCTGTGGGTGCCTGGCGACCGACTGTTGCTGGTCGCGACCGAGAAGGGGGCT
>NZ_CAKKTL010000013.1:38135-39244 GCF_920664355.1 Protofrankia sp. CiP1_Cm_nod2 | reverse complement strand
CGGGCCACCGCCGGGCTGGCCGAGGCGATCGAGCGGGCGCTCGGTCTGGTGCCCGACGCCTACGGTCCTGTCCTCGACCCGAAGCTCGATGTCGAGCGGGTTGTTGTCGCCGAGTGGCCGACACTGCCGGTCGGGCGCCGGGTCCTGCGGGAGTGGCTCGGGGCCCACCGTGAGGTGGGCGGGATCGTCACCGGTATCGGCACTGGTCCCACCGGGCTGACGATCGGGTGCCTGATGGCCGCGCTCGCGGACGGCCGCCCGGTCGACGTCCGGCCGATCCAGGAACCCGCCCACGGCAAGCTGGTCGACCTGCGCGTCGAGGACGACCCGGCGCCGTGGCTGGCGCGGCGGCGGATGTTCGGCGCGCTCGCCGCCCATGTCGGCGACGACCATCCGCGGACCCGTGACCTGCTGCGCATGCTGGATGCCCGGCAGCGCCTCGACGTCGAGAACTTCACGAAACTCGGGTCCCGGTGCGGGATCGACACCAACGGCGAGCTGGCTGTCACGGATCCGGCGGCCCTGGAGAACGCCTTCTTCGACCGGCTTGCCCGCCGTGAGGTGCAGGCGGTGATGCTCGGCCGGGCGTGGCTGCTCAGCGGATACAACTCGTTACGAGAAGCCGGTGACCCGGTCATCGACAACGAGGGCAGACGCGGCCCCGGGAAGACGGAGACGCTGGGGCCGTTCATCGAACGGGTCAGCGGTCGCGGCCACCTGAGCAAGGCCGGGGCATTCCTCACCGGTCGAAGATGGATCAACAACTTCGCCGGCGACAAGCATCACGGACTGCGGATCCCGAACCGCGGCTACCTTGTCAGAGCGGCCGGGTCGGCACGCCACGCGGACGACCGTGACCCCCGCCGGGCCGGGGCGCTGTTCACGCGGATGCCTGGTCTGCCCAGCGTGCCCGACCTGTTCCGCTGGTCCTCGGCCGCGTCCGGTGAGGTGCTTGTGGCCTACAGCGTCGGTCTGCAGGAGGAGCGTGACGGCCGGCGTCCGTTCGCCGATGCCGTGTGCGACGCGGACACGTTGCGCTCCCTGACGGATCTCATCGACCCGCGGCCCCGGGACACCGCCCCCGGGCAGCCGAGGGACGAAGGACGGTT
>NZ_CAKKTL010000013.1:37119-37728 GCF_920664355.1 Protofrankia sp. CiP1_Cm_nod2 | reverse complement strand
GGCCAGGCTCGACGCGGCCAGGCTCGACGCGGCCAGGCCTGCCACGGCGGAGCCGCCGGGCGACCCCGGTGCGCTGGAACCGATCGTGGTACCGACGGATATCGACGGGGTCCGCAGGACCGTCGCGTCGTCGCTGCTCGCCGTGCCGGGGGTGGCTGACGTGGAGGCGGTTGTCGTGCTGGCCGGCCCCGGCATGAACGCGATGAACGCCGGTCTGCTGCTCGCGGGCACCGACGTCGCGACCGCGCTGGGCTGCCCGGTCCATGTCGGCGCCATGGTCGAGGCCGACGACGGCGGGACGCGGGTCGAGATCGACAGGGACCAGGTGGCCGCGCTGCCCGGCTACCCGGACGTGCTCGCCCGGGTAGCGCTGGAGCATCTGGCGAGCCTGGAACTCGCCGCCGCCGCGGACACGCTGCGCCGGGGCGGTCAGCGGCTCGCACCTCTCGCGGCACGGGCGGAGAGGATCCGGGACGCCTTCATCGGCGACTTCCCCGGTCCCGTCGCCGTGAGGCGGGCGGAGGTGGCCCGGCGCATCGAGCTGATCAAAGTTCTGACCGGGAAACACACCGACGATGGGCACCGGGACGGCGCGAGGAGGCACACCGG
>NZ_CAKKTL010000013.1:31118-36496 GCF_920664355.1 Protofrankia sp. CiP1_Cm_nod2 | reverse complement strand
CCCGCCGCCGGCCCGCCGTACCCTCGTCGACGACTGGCACGCGCTGCATCTGGCGATGACGGTCGCCGACCGGCTGCTCGGGCCAGGCTGGTACACGCCCGATCTCCCGATCAGCCGGTTCGCCTACCAGATCCGCTCGGACGCGGTCACCACACACGGCACGGAACTGCAGACCTTCGCGGCGGCGCTGCGGTCGCATCAGGGCCAGGCGTCCCCTCGGCACCCGATTCGCCGGAGCGGGATTCGCACCTGCGGCGACCTGCTGTCCAAGGTCCAGCGCGAACTCGGCGGCGGGCCCGCCCCGGCGGCCGCTCCGGCCCGCGGCTCGCTGCGCGAGGATCACCAGCGGCTGACCGATCAGCTCCGCTCCTGGGCCGAGAACGACACCAGGGAGCTGGACGAACCATCGCCATAGGCCGGACGCCGGCCGGCCACCGCCAGGTGACCGCCGGACGCGCCCGCCCGAAACGGTAACCCCATGATCACGGGGTCGTACCGTGCCCGTCCGCGGTGGGCGTCTCGTCCGCCGCGCTGGTCCGCCGCGTCCGTCCGCTGTGTCCGTCCGCTGTGTCCGTCTGCCGGGGGGTGAGACACCCGCTACGGACGGAGTCAGCATGTCACAGCCGACCAGCCCCCAGCGCCGCGGCGCCGGCCATACAGCGATCATCCCTCTCGGTGCCACCGGGTTCGGTGCCACGCGGCTCGACGGCCGTCACGCCGGAGTCGGCCGGCGGACCCGGCTGCGGCTGTGGTGGCGGGGACGGCGCGACGCGGGCGCCGGGATACCGACGTCCGCACCCGCCTCGTTCGTGACCCCGGCGATCCGGGAGCTGGCGGCAGGCGCCGAACGCTCCCACAGCCGGTTGCGCTCGGCCCTGACCACGCTGCTGATCGAGATCGACACGGAGATCGCGGAGACCGTTGCCGCGATCGCGGTCGTGCGGGCCCAGCAGGACACCGACCCGGCCGACCGGATGGTCGCCGACGCCGAAGCGCTCGGCCAGCCGGCCACCAGCGACGACGCCGCGGCCCGGACCAGGCGGCGGGCCGCGCAGGCGCGGACGGCGAGCCTCGCCGACCGGGGCCGGCTCAGCGAGCTGCGGATCCGGCTGGCCGGGCTGTTGGAACGACGTGAACGGCTCATCGATGACGCGGAAGCGCGCGCCGACGAGATCTCGTCCTTCCGCGACCAGTGCGTCGAGGTGTACCGGGCGGCGAACCTGCGCCGCCGGGGCGAGGACGCGGCGGCGCTCGCCGAAGCGTGGGTCCCACCGGCGTTCCCGCCACCCGCGTGGCTGACAGCGGTGCACCGGGTACCCACCGCAACCGCAAACGGCGACACGGACCCGCGTCCCGAGACCCGGAAGGCATGAGATGGCAGCCAGGCAGCGGTACCCCCTCACCCCGCCCCCGCGGCTGAACAACCGGGGCCTGCTCGACTTCGCCCGGGCCAGCGCCGAACGGGACGCCGCCGCCGCGTTCCCCGACAGCGAGACCGGCAAGACAGCCCTGCCATTCGAGCGGATCCTGGCCGGGCATGTGGCGGCCCGGCTCGAGGCGGTCGGCCGGGGCTACGCTCACGACCACGCTCGCGCCGCCGACCGTGTCGCCGCCGCCCGGGCACGGGTCACCGCCCGCACCGACGTGTGCGCCGACGCCGCGGCGCGGGCCACCGAGGCGTCGGACGAGCATCGTGCCGCGGTCGACGCGCTGCTCGCCGCTGAAAGGCCGCGGCGCCGGT
Organism: Protofrankia sp. CiP1_Cm_nod2; assembly: GCF_920664355.1. Lineage (NCBI taxonomy): Bacteria > Bacillati > Actinomycetota > Actinomycetes > Frankiales > Frankiaceae > Protofrankia > Protofrankia sp. CiP1_Cm_nod2. Next base: position 34,755 of record NZ_CAKKTL010000013.1, on the reverse strand, counting down.
TCGCGCATCTGAGCTGGTCGCCGCTCACCCGGGCCGGGGTCCTCGGCGTCATCACAACCGCCGAGGCGGTCGCACTCAAACCGACGCTGGACGGACTCGGCGCACCCTATCTGCAGACCTGCCTGCTCGCCGCCGCGATCGTCTTCGCCGGCCTGGTGCTCGCGGGGCATCTCGCCCGCCACACCCGGGAGCAGCGGGCAAGCGTGGACGAGCGCCGGGCGGGGCGACCGGTGCGGGCGGCCGGCGGAACGTTCCTGTCCCCGGCGGTCATCGTCGCGCTGGTGGTGCTGGTGGTCACCAACGTGTTTCTCGCGAGCGTCCGGGCGTCGACCTTCGTCGGTGAGATCGCCCTGCTCGGGCCGGCCGGGGCGCCCTTACGAACCGGGTTCCCGGTCGCGTTCGGGCTGTTCCTCTCCCTGCAGGCGCTGTTCACCATGGCCGCCGCCGCGGTCGAGTACCACGCGCATGACCCGGTCGCCGCCGCCGTACGGCGCACCGGGCTGCGGCTGCGCTGGGCACGGTTCCGGCTCCGGCGGGCCCGGCGCGCCCTGCACGACGTCACCGCCGCGCAACGCGCGGCGGTCCAGGAGGCGATCGCCACCGTGGAGGCATACCGCGGGCTCGCCCGGGAGGAACGCGCCCGGGTCGAGATCGTGCGGGACAGCTACCGCGCCGATCTGGTGGCCCGTTGCCCGATCGAGCGCGCGGCGGCGCTGGCGGCGCTGGAGCGCGCAGACTGGCCGCTGCCGGCGTGGGCCGACGGGCTCGACAGAGAGATCGCGCGGCTCACGGCCCGCATACCCGCCGACGTCCGCCCACTGGAGGAGCAGCCGGCCGGCCGGGACGAACCCAAGCCCGCGAAGCCTCGCGCCGCCGAGCCTGTCCCGAGCCAGCCATCGCATCACTCGCCGTACTCGCTGTACTCGCCGCCGCTGGCACCGGACGGCGCGGCCGTGCCGGCCGGTACGTACGGCGGCGGCAGCGGCCCGTCCACCAACGGTGTGGGCTCTCCGGGCCCGGAAAGCCGGCAGCAGGGGAACCGGCAGCAGGGGAAGGGGAAACCGTCATGAGCAGGCCCCGCCGGAGCGACGGCATCACGGTCCTCCGCGCCCACGCCGCCACCGTCGCCGCCGCTGTCGTTGCCGCGCTGAGCGTGGCGGTCCCCGGCTGCGGGTCCCGCGCCTCGGACCGGCCGCCGCGGTGCGGCATCGTGGTGGACGTCTCCGCGAGTGTGGCCGCCGACCAGCGTGCCCGCTACCTCGACGAAGCCACGGCGGCTCTGCGCCGCTGCACCGGTGGCCGCGCATACGCCGACGTGGCCGACGCGAACGCACGGGCCGGCCGGTGCACGCCGGTGGACATGACGCTGGCCGCCCCCGACCCGCGGGGAAACACCCTGTTCGACAGCGCCGCCGAAACCGGGCAGGTCGACAGGGCGATCGCCGCGACCAGGGCGTTGGTCGACTGCGCCGCCGCGCTGCCCGCCACCGCCACCGACCTGTTCGGCGCGTTCGTGCTGGCCGGGGCCGCGCTGCGGGCGGGGCCGGCCGGGCGGCGGGAGCTGACCGTGTTCACCGACGGGATCTCGACACGGGCGCCGTACGACCTGTCCGCCCGCGAGCTCGACGACGCTGACATCAACAGGCTGCTCGACCAGCTGGCGTCGGATGGCCTGATGGCGGATCTCACCGGGGTGGACGTACGCATCGTAGGCGCCGGGGTGGGGGCTGACGAGCTGGGTCCTGTCCGCCTGGGCCGGGTGGAGACGGCGTGGCGGAGCTACGTGAACCGCGCCGGCGGCACTGTCTCGCGTTACGCCAAGACGTTGGGCGGCATCTGATGGCTGGGATGATCGATGCACCTGTCGCGGTCCCTGTCCCTGTCGCGGTCGCGGTCCGGGCTGGTGCCCGTCGCCGGGCGGTGGCGGTCCTGGCCGCTCTGGGCGCTCTGCTCGCTCTCGGCTCCGGGCTGATGGCCTGGTCCGCCCGGCCCGTGCAGGCGGCTGCCCCGGTTCCGCCGGCCGCGCCGGCCGCGGTGGACACGCCGGCCGCGGTGGACACGGCCGGCGGCGGAGCGCACGCGGCGGTGCGGGTCGTCGACGCCGCTCCCGGCCCGGCGCTGAACGTCAGCGGCACGGGTTCGTCATCGTTGACCGTTCATTTCCGGGAGCTGTCCGGCTACCGCCGGGTGCCGGCCGGCGCCGCCCGGCTGACCCTCACCCGGGAAGGTTCCGCCGATCTCACGGTGCCGGTCGACATGCCACCAGGTGGGACGGTCAGTGTGATCGTCACCGGGACGGCCACACTGACAGCTCGCGTGGTCGTCGACGGTTTCACCGCCCCCGGCCCGGGGCGGATCGCGGTCCGTTTGATCCATGCGGCCGAGGGTGTCGGCCCGGTGAGCCTGGTCGACGCGGCCGGCAGGCGGCTGGGGAACCCGGTCGGCCCGGGAACGGTCTCCTCGTTCGTCACCGTGGTGCCGGGCAGCGGCACGTTCGGGCTGCGACGGCTCGGCGCGACCAGCGACCTGGCCGTCATCGGCCAGCTGGACGCCCCTGCGGGGGACGCGGTCGGTGTGCTGCTCAGCGGCGGATCCGGCGATGCCCCGGTCGCCGCCGGCTGGACCGTCGACGCCCACGGGACGCCGCTTCCTCCCGTCGGCCCGGTCCGTACCGGCGACATCCATGCCACCGGTGTGCCGCTCCTCTCTATCGCCGCCTTTATCACGGCCATCGCTGTTGTCTTGATCGCTGTGGGTGTGGGGGCCGTTGCCTGGAGCCGGCGTCCGACGGTCATCATGATCCTCTGCTGCCTGGTGCTGGTGGCGTGCTCGGCGACCGGTACCGGGACAGCGCGGGTGGGCACGCGCCACGCGGTAAACGATCATACGGCGACGGGTGGCGCGCCGGCCCCGCCGGTGGCCGCGGCGAGCCCAACGATGATCCCCGTCCCGTCGGCAAGCCCGCCGGCAGAGGGGACGGGCCGGGAATCCGCCACCCGCCCGGTCGGCCTGATCCTGCCCGGCATGCCCGCTCCGGTACCGGTCGTGCCGCTCGGGCTGGTCGGCGGGGACGAGCAGCGGGGGATCCGGCTGCCGGGCGCCGCCGACGGTGAGCTCGCTACCGTCCCCGACGGCGACACCGTCGGCTGGTACAGCGGCGGCCCGGCACCGGGGGAGGCGGGTTCGGCCGTGCTCGCCGGGCACGTCGACCTGCATCGCGCACCCGCGGTGTTCGCCGGGCTGGCCGGCATGACGCCCGGGGCGGAGGTCACCGTGCTACGGGCCGACGGTGCCAGGCTGGTGTTCACCGTCGACCGGCTCGACGCATACCCGAAAAGCGCGCTGCCCACCGGGATCCTCTACCGGCCGGCGCCCCTGCCCGAACTGCGGCTGGTGACCTGCGCCGGCCCGGTCGAGGGCGGCACCCATCGGGATGACCTCATCGTCTCGCTGTCCCTACGGGGCTGACCCGCGAGGATCCCGGAACGGACGTCGTTCTCCGGCTGTGGGGACATCCACCTGCGCGTACGGTCGTCCGGGCACCTCGCGGAGGCGGAGCCCAGAATCAGGATGGCGGCCACCGGGGTGGCCCCAGACACGGGGTGGGGGGAGGTGCCGACGGTGGGGGATCCGATGG
>NZ_CAKKTL010000013.1:26088-30752 GCF_920664355.1 Protofrankia sp. CiP1_Cm_nod2 | reverse complement strand
CCGGGGGGCGTTCGCCGGCCGCCGGCATCTGCGCCGTCGGTTCGGCCCGGTCGAAGCCGACCTGTGGGGGACGAGCGCGATGATCGAGTTCATCGACGCCGGCCTGCGGCTGCTGTGGACCGACGACACGACGGCCGACGACACGACGGCCGACGACACGACGGCCGACGACACGACGGCCGACGACACGACGGCCGACGACACGACGGCCGGGGAGCGTTCCGCTCCCGGCCTGCCGGCGGAGCGGGACAGTCCGCGGGGACGGCCGGTCGGCAGCCAGCTCGCGGCATTGCTGCGCTCCACCGCCGGTGGGGCGCTTGCGCGGCCCGCGCGTATCCGCGCACCGGTGCGGCGACGGCTCACCGAACCGGCGCCCGCCGTTGCCGAGGTGGCGCGGGCGGTGCGGGTGTCACCGGTGGCCGGGGGAGTGCGTGTCGAGGTCGAAACGACCGTGCCCGGCTCCGCCGTCGTGTCCGTCGTCCTGCGCAGGGAGCAGGCCGACGGGCTCGCGGCCGTGCTGGAGGACTGGTCGCGGCGGGAACAGGCAGGAATAACAGAAACGCGGGAATGACAGGAATGACGGAAACGGCAGGGATAAAATGACAGGAGCAGGGGGAGGGAATCAGAAGAAGAAGAAAAAGGAATCGGAAGAAGAAATAGGCGGGAGCGGGGGATGGGGCGGCCGCGGCCCGGTCCGGTGCGCCGGCCTCATGCCGGCGGCTGGCCGTTCTCCGGCGGCTGGTCGTTCTCCGCCTGTCGCACCAGCTTGTCGACCCACATCACACCGGCCGCGGCGACCAGCATGGTGAGATGGCGGATCTCCTCCCGCGCGGCCGGCTCGTCGACGCCGCGCAGCCGCCGGCAGCGACCGACCGGGTCGACCGCCCGGCCGTCGGCCGCGTCCAGCAGCGTGTGCAGCAGCCGCAGCGTCACAAGATGGTCACGCTGCCGGCGTCGGCTCCCGGTGCCCGACCGCGTCCGGCATGGCGGTGCCGTCACGGTCGTCGGCGCCAACGCGGCCACCGCGTCCGGGTGCTCCGGTGCGACGTCGGAAGTGATCTTCGTAAGGAGGGCTGACCGGGCATGTTCGGTCTCCCGGCCGGTCTCGGACGGGCCGTCGGCGGGAGTCCGCGCCGCCTCGGCCCAGCTGGCGGCACCCGGCCGGAACGCGGCACCCGGCCGGGACCTGGTGCCGTCCGCTGCCCGCGCGGCCAGCGGCCCGGCCACCAGTGCCCGGTATCGGGCGGGGTCGTGGGCGCGCAGCAGATCCAGGCCGCGATGGAGCGCTACCCGGGCCGCGTCGGGGGACAGGCCATGGCGTCGTCCGGTGGCCGGCAGATCGTACGGGTGAGCGACATCGGCCCACAGCCCGGTGACGAGCTCGCGCAGCGCGCAGTCGGCGGGCGGGTCGTCGGCCAGCGGCCCGGCGGCCGGCGAGGAGTCCAGGCCGCGCATCGGCCTGGCCGGTAGCCCGCGCTTGACCGCGGCGCGGCGCCGCAGCTCGACGTCGAGGTTCCTCGTCGGGTAGAGGACGAGCTGCGCCACCGCCGCGCGCAGCCAGGCCTGATCCGATGGGGACGTCCGCCGGTACGGCCGCGAGGGGCTGTCCCGGAGTGTGCCGGCGGCGGCCAGCATCGAACCGGCGGTGTCGGCGTCGAGTGCGGCGGTCTCGGCCGGCGCGGTCAGCCCGTCGACCAGGAGCCGCCACTCGCGGACCTCCTCGCCGGGCCCGCCGCCCGTGGCGCGGGTGCGCGGGAGCCGGCCGCGTGCGGCCTCGCGCAGCTTGCGGTGGGCGTCGAGCACGAGATCGTCGATGATCGTCCGGCAGGTGTCGCAGGTCCGGCCGTCCCGGCAGGAGCAGGACGCGGGAACAGCCCTGCGGACGATGCCGCGGACCCGGCGGCGCAGGGCGGGTTCGAGCAGCCGGTAGGTGGCCCGGGAGGCAAGGTCGTCGTCTGCGTCGAGAATGTCGCTGAGGCGCAGGCTCACAGGGATCCTTTCGAGCATGACGGGATGACACGACGTCCACACGACATCGAACCGTCAAAAACGAGCCACCCGCGAGGGGTGACAGCCTCCCGATGACCGGGTGACCTCGAAAGGACCGGCGAAGCCGGTCACGTGACCAGAAATGGCCACGAGTCGCCATAAAGACTGACTGGGATGGACCCTAGAGCGCCGGTGCCGGGCCTGTCAACCGCGGATCACCCAGCCGCCGCGCCCGGTGAGTGGCGGTGCCGGCCGCCAGGCCCCGGCGGGCAGCCAGCGGACCGCCCGCCAGCATGACGGGCACGGCTGCCACACCCCGAGACGGTCGCCGCGCTCGAGGAGCCCGGCGATCCCGGCGCCGACCCGGCCGGCGGTCAGGCCGGCATCCGAGGGCAGGTACCACCCGCTCTGCTGGAACCGGTCGGCGACCGGCCGCAGCGACCGGGTGACCAGCTCCCTGCGTTCGTTGTCGGAGACGTCGTAGACGACGACCAGCGGTGTGTTCACCAGAGTCCCTCCGCGTCCCCGTTATCCGGAAGCCGCCGGAAGCCGCCGGAAGCCGCCCGGAGCCGCCCGGAGCCGCCCGGAGCCGCCCGGAGCTGTTCGGTCATCCTGAGACCCAGCCGTGGTCAGGCACGGCGTCGAGCGGGAAGCCGTGCCACCACTGCCGACAGCGCGGACAGCACGGAACGATCACAATATGGTCGTCCGGCTCGACGAGCCCGGCCAGGCGCGTGGCAAGACCGTCCAGCCCGGACGCTGTCAGGTCCAGGTCGTACACCGAGCGCAGCACCTTCGGCCCGTGCCGTTCCAGCGCCGTCGCGACCTTCCGCCGGTGCCGGTCGGAGGAGACGTCGAAACTCACCAGGAACCTGCCGACGGGTTCCGCCATCAGACGCTCACCGCCAGTGGAAGGGCTCGTAGGGGACGCTGTCGACCAGCCTCCCGCGCAGTGCGAGGCTCTGCCCGCGGATCAGGGTGGCGTAGGTGGTGCCGGGGGACGCCGTCCAGCTCCGCGCCGGGGAGTCCACCCGCGCCCGGAAGCGGGCGATGACCGCCGCGCTCGCCGCCGGGCCGAGCCGCGGACGCCCGTCCGTGCCGCCGTCCGTGCTGTTGTCCGCGCCGCCGCCACGGGGCGCGGGGCCGGTACTGAGGTCCTCGGGGCGGATCATGCGCAGCCCGAGGACGCCCAGGACGGTCGACTCGAGCAGGACCGCGCGCCACTCCTCCATCAGGTCGAACACCAGCGTCGGCCGGCCCGGCCGCGGGGCATGCAGGAACGACGTGTACGGGTCGAGACCGGCGGCGACGACCGCGCCGAAGACGACCTCGCGAAGCAGCGCGGAGGTGTAGTTGATGAGGATGTTGACGAGGTCGGGGTCAAGGCGCTCACGCCGCCGGAAGCCGAGCTCGTCGGGGAGCAGGAGCCGGATACCGCGGAAGTAGGCCCCGGACGCCGCTCCTTCGATACCGACGAGCTCGGCGATCGAAGCGGCGTTGTCGACGGCCGCGCCGGCCGCGGCGACGCGCCGGGCCAGCGCCCAGACCTCCGCGGGCTCGGCGGCCCTTGCCGCTCGCCGGCGCAGCAGGACATCCTGGTTATGGATCTTCCCGCGGACGAAGGCGCGGGCGAGCTCGAGCCGGGCCGGGTCGTCGTGATGGAGGAGCGCCTGCCGCCGGCGGGCCTCGATGTGGGACGCCTTCGGCGGTTCGAGCCGCCCGCGGACCCGGCCGTCCGCGGTGAGCAGGACCAGCGGTATGTCCTCGGCCAGGAGGGCGGTCATCGCCGGGGTCGTGATCCCGACGTTGCCGAAGGCGACGACCTCGCTGATCCGTCCCAGCGGCGCTGAGGTGACGACCGCGCCGTCCCGGCTCGCGACCAGCCGGCCACCGCTGCGCCCGAGCACGAGGCCGTGGCCGACGACATACAGCGGGCGGCGGGTCGGCGGCCGGCCGGCCAGCCGCTTGACCGGCCGGCTGACCGAGCTGACCGAGCTGACTGACCGGCCGGCCGGTTGGCCGGTCGGCTGACCGGCCGGCTCGTTCACGATGCCCTCCGGTTCGTCGCCGGGCGGGCGGAGGCGTCCGATGGGCCGGTGTAGGCGGCCGGATCCGGTCGCGTGGTACGGCGCCGCCGCCCGACGGACATCGGGTGCGTCCAGCCGGCGGTCGGTTCGGCCTCCCAGCCGCCGTCACGGTAGAAGACCCATCCCAGGAAGGAGAAACCCCGGTCGAAGCTTGAGATGTAGGTTTTCCCGGCGTTCATCTCCAGGTCCAGATCCGCCAGCGCGCGGCCGACGGTGTAGGCGGACTCGATCGCGGTGCCGGTGTCCGCGCAGAACACCGCGATATCGTCGGCGTAACGGACAAGATTTCCGGGATTGTGATGGACGGTGGTGTCGAAGGCGCGAAGATGCAGATTAGCGAGGGCTGGAGACAGGGGCGCTCCCTCCGGGATACCCTTGGTTCGCGGGATGATTCCGTGTTCGGTGAGCAGCGGCGCGGTTATCCAGCGGTCGATCAGTGTTGTCGCGTCGCCGGCCAGCCCGGCGGGAAGAGCGGCCAGGAGAAGATCATGGCGGATGCGCGCGAAATAGTCGGCGATGTCGGTGCGCAGCACCGTCGTGTGCCCGGCGTCGCGGTGGCGTTCGGCCTCGGCCAGTGCGTCGAGCCAC
>NZ_CAKKTL010000013.1:25172-25917 GCF_920664355.1 Protofrankia sp. CiP1_Cm_nod2 | reverse complement strand
GACCGGCCCCGCCGGTAGGCGAAACTCACTTCCACGGACGCGGCGTCGAGCTGGTCGTGGCAGACCTCCAGGAAAGCGCGTTGGGCGATGCGGTCACGGACGGTGGGCAGCCCGAGGATTCTGCGTCGTCCGCCGCGGTGAATCGTGGCCAGGCGCAGCGGCTGCGGTTCGTAGGCGCCGGTGGTGAGCTGGTCGGCGAGCCGGTCAAGACGCGCGCCGAGCTGCCGGGCGAAGTCCGCGACGGTGAGGCCGTCGGCGCCCGGCATCCCGCTGCCGGCGGCGACCCGTGCCCACGCCGCCCACAGCACCGCCGGCTGGCCCATGGCCGCCCGCACGTCCCGCGGGGCCGCGGGCTGGGGGCCGTCGTCGCGCGACGGGCCGCTGCCGCCGGACGCCCGGTGGTTATGGAGGGTGGTGGAGCGGCGTTCCGCCCGACCGAACCAGCGAACCATGTGCTCTGCTCCTTCGTCACGACCGGGCTGCCGGCCGGTACCGCTGTCAACCGATGCAGACGGACACGCCCGGCCACCACCACAACCTCCGACACGCCGAAGAACGCGGGAGGTTGTGGTGAGAGATCGACATGTATTCTGACGTGCGGTAACGCAGGATCGATAGATCCTTTCCCCTTGATCCAAAAGATCTTCCGAAGGAGGTTGTGGTTGGATCTTGCAAACCCCCAGCTCAGACGGGGTACAATTCGGACAGCGGTCCCCGCGATCTACAAATCCGAGTCGGATTGAAA
>NZ_CAKKTL010000013.1:22830-24869 GCF_920664355.1 Protofrankia sp. CiP1_Cm_nod2 | reverse complement strand
CGTTGAGTCGGTGGAACAGCCACTCCGGCTTCTGGGTCCCCGCGATCTACAAATCCGAGTCGGATTGAAACTCCTTCGGCTGGCCCAGCCGGGCGATGGTCGGGGTCCCCGCGATCTACAAATCCGAGTCGGATTGAAACGGGTGCGCAGGATCCGGCCGTCGCCCAGGCCGGTCCCCGCGATCTACAAATCCGAGTCGGATTGAAACACTTGTCCGCCCATCCGGAAATTTCCCCCCGTGTCCCCGCGATCTACAAATCCGAGTCGGATTGAAACCACCACCACGCCAACGAGCCGGCCCCTCCGAAAGTCCCCGCGATCTACAAATCCGAGTCGGATTGAAACCATGCTCGTGCTCGCCGACGGCATCGGCGTGTGGTCCCCGCGATCTACAAATCCGAGTCGGATTGAAACCGGTTGAAGGACCACATGGCAGTTCCTCCGGTCCCCGCGATCTACAAATCCGAGTCGGATTGAAACCGACGAGGTGCATGTTCGCCGCTGCATTCAGTAGTCCCCGCGATCTACAAATCCGAGTCGGATTGAAACCTAAACCAAGCAGGAACCAGCTTGCGACCCGCGGTGTCCCCGCGATCTACAAATCCGAGTCGGATTGAAACCCATCGTCCCTCCGGACGATGACCGTCACTCCGGTCCCCGCGATCTACAAATCCGAGTCGGATTGAAACTTCGTTACTCGCTCTGTCACGAGTCCTGACAGGTCCCCGCGATCTACAAATCCGAGTCGGATTGAAACAAGTGGCCGTGGTACCACAGGATGGCCTTGAGTCCCCGCGATCTACAAATCCGAGTCGGATTGAAACCGGTCGAGGTCGACCTCCTGCCCATCGATGATGAGGTCCCCGCGATCTACAAATCCGAGTCGGATTGAAACCTCCACCTGTATGAGCCGTGCCCAGCGCTCAGCGGTCCCCGCGATCTACAAATCCGAGTCGGATTGAAACTATGGCCCATATTACGGGCTTTTGGGAGCTTGTCCCCGCGATCTACAAATCCGAGTCGGATTGAAACCCGCCCATGAACCCTGAATCATATCCAGGGAAACATTGGTCCCCGCGATCTACAAATCCGAGTCGGATTGAAACCATCGGGTCGCCCGACACCCGCATCTGGAACATGTCCCCGCGATCTACAAATCCGAGTCGGATTGAAACCCCTTGAGGATCCACTTCGACGGGCGGGCCTGGACCGTCCCCGCGATCTACAAATCCGAGTCGGATTGAAACACGAGCCAGTTCCTCACTCTGATTGAGGGGTGGTCCCCGCGATCTACAAATCCGAGTCGGATTGAAACCTGACGCCACCCTGCGGTGTGGCCATGAACTGGTCCCCGCGATCTACAAATCCGAGTCGGATTGAAACCTAGGAGCTTGCCGGTGACACCGGAGTTCCAGGTCCCCGCGATCTACAAATCCGAGTCGGATTGAAACCAGGAAGCCCGCGACGGTGAACGTATCGACGGGGTCGTCCCTGCGATCTACAAATCCGAGTCGGATTGAAACCCTGGGAGCACGCCGCCGCCACGGGGGGCGGCGGTAGTCCCCGCGATCTACAAATCCGAGTCGGATTGAAACACCGGGTGGCCGAGCGAAACGAGGGTTGCCAGGTCCCCGCGATCTACAAATCCGAGTCGGATTGAAACACGGAAGCATACTCCCCCCTCAATACCTGTTGGTCCCCGCGATCTACAAATCCGAGTCGGATTGAAACGCATTTGCATCCTCCAGCGCGGGATATGTGCGGTTGTCCCCGCGATCTACAAATCCGAGTCGGATTGAAACCAGACCACCCAGACGACCCAGGCCCCGGACCAGGTCCCCGCGATCTACAAATCCGAGTCGGATTGAAACGAGACACCTCCACGACTGCCCCTGTGGTGGCGGTCCCCGCGATCTACAAATCCGAGTCGGATTGAAACCTCGGTCACCGGGGTGACGTGGCCGTTGATGAGTCCCCGCGATCTACAAATCCGAGTCGGATTGAAACGGCTTCGGCGACAGTCCCAAACTTACTCATGT
>NZ_CAKKTL010000013.1:0-22442 GCF_920664355.1 Protofrankia sp. CiP1_Cm_nod2 | reverse complement strand
CTCCAGACGATGACGAACTTTCGGATCGCCATCTCGTCCCCGCGATCTACAAATCCGAGTCGAATTGAAACCGTAGGAGAGGGAGTACGACTTCCCCTTGACGGTCCCCGCGATCTACAAATCCGATTCGGATTGAAACCCCGCCGCGATGGCGAGCAGGCGCAGGCCCTGTCCCCGCGATCTACAAATCCGAGTCGGATTGAAACTTGATGGGTTCATCTCTCCCAATCCATGCATGGTCCCCGCGATCTACGAATTCGAGTCGGATTGAAACTTCACCTTGTTGCGGTCGAGCAGGTAGAATATGTCTTCGCGATCTACAAATCCGAGTCGGATTGAAACGACAGCTCCTTGTCGGTGAAGGCGTTCTGGGAGAGTCCCCGCGATCTACAAATTCGGGTCGGATTGAAACGTCAGGCGGCACGTCCACCGATAACGGGTCTGGGCTCTGCGGTCTACAAATCCGAGTCGGGCTGAAACTGGCTGGCCGGGACGGCGCTCCACCGGGGCGGGTTTTCTTGGGGGGTTGGTGGACGGTCCGGTGGCGGGCGCTCGCGGATGTGGTAAAGGTGGGGCGGGTAATGGGTTGCACGTGACATGTTTCACATGCGGGGTGTAGTCTATTCGGTGCCGCTCGGATTCTTTTCTTGTACGGTTTCTACCGGAGCACTCTTTGTGTCCAGATATGACCTGTAGGTGTCCGGTGGCGGCAAGGGAGCTCGTTGCGATGTTCTTGATCGGGAGGCGGTCGTTACTGTCGTTCGCCGTGCTGGCTGCGGCGCTGAGCAGCCTGACCGGGCTGTTCGCCTGCGCTACCCCGAGGAGCCAGTCCGGCCGTGCGGGGCCGGGCCCCTGCTCGTCACCGGGTGTTGCCGGCGATGAGGTCAAGATCGGCCTGTTGTTCGACGACAGTGGGCCGACGTCAGCCGCCTACCGGACGTTCCGGGCCGGTGTCGAGGCCCGCCTCGGGGTGACCAACGCCGCGGGCGGCGTCCACGGCAGGAAGATCGTGTATGTCTGGCGGGACGACGCCGGCTCCCCCAACGGGAACCGTGCCGGTGCTCGCGAGCTCGTTCAGGACGAAAAGGTCTTCGGCCTTCTGGAAACAGCGGGGGTGGTGGTCGGCTCCGCGCAGTATCTCGACGACCTCGAGGTCCCGGTCGTCGGGCTGGCCGGCGATGTCACCTGGAACGACCACGACAACATGTTCTCCTGGCACTACTATTCGGCCACGCGGGGATCCTCCAGCGTCTGGGGGGATTTCGTCCGTAGCCAGGGCGGCACCCGCGCCCTGATAGTGAACACCGAGCTGAGCGACGCGACGGAAATCTTCTATGAGAAGCTCAGGTCAAGCCTGCTGACGGCCGGCGTCCACGTCGAGGCGAGCTTCACCGTGACCGCCAAGACGACCAGTTTCGAGGCGCTGGCCGCGCAGATGAAGGCCGCGCGCCTGAACACCCTGGCCGGCATCGTCACCCCGGACATCCTCGCCCAGATCCTGCCGGCGGTCCGCGACGCCGGCGTCAACCTCAAAACGGTGATCGCTCCGTTCGGCTACGACCCGGCGTTGCTCAAACAGCTCGGCCCGACCCTCGCCGGCACCGTCATCTACATCAACTTCGTCCCGTTCGAGGTGAACAGCCCCGCGCACCAGCGGATGATCGACGCGATGACGCGGTACGCCCCGCAGGTGCAGTCACCCGCCCAGGACAGCGCGGTCTTCGGCTGGCTGTCAGCCGACATGTTCCTGCGCGGGCTGGAGGCGGCCGGTCCCTGCCCGACCCGCCTGGAATTCATCCAGGGGCTGCACGGCGTGCACAACTACAACGGCGACGGCCTGCTGCCCGCCCCGATCGACCTCGCGACGAACCGCGGCAAGGCCGCCAACTGCTACGACTTCGTCCGCGTCAGTGACGACGGCGGCCGCTTCCTGCCGCTGGACCCCGTGGCGCGCTGCGGCACCCCCATCAACGACATCCCCATCAACAACATCCCCGTCAGCTGACATCCTCCCGCCACACCCGTGGCCCGGTGCCGGGCCGGTCCGCCGGACGGCCGGCGCCGGGCCGCGGGGGATGCGGCGCGCGCAGCCAGTCGCACCACGCGCCGAGGCCGGCGCCGGTACGGGCGCTGATCTCCAGGGTGGCCACACCGGGGCTGACGTCGGCCAGGTTGCGGCGGAAGAGCTCGAGGTCGACGTCCAGATGAGGCAGCAGGTCCACCTTGTTGATCAGGACGAGGTCGGCGGACCGGAACATGATCGGGTATTTCAGCGGCTTCTCCTCGCCCTCGGTGACCGAGAAGATCATCGCGCGCCGGTGCTCGCCGACGTCGAACTCGGCCGGGCAGACCAGGTTGCCGACGTTCTCGATGACGACGAGGTCGAGCAGGCCCAGCGGCAGACGCCCGAGCGCCGAACGGACCATGGCGGCGTCCAGGTGACACTCGCCGCCGAAACCCTGGCCGGTGTTGACCAGTGACACCACGGCGCCGAGCCCGGCGAGCCGGTCGGCGTCGATGCTGGTCTCGATGTCACCCTCGACCACCCCGACCCGCAGTGCCGGGCACAGCCGGCGGAGGGTCTCCCGCAGCAGCGTCGTCTTGCCGGCACCCGGCGCGGACATCAGGTTGACGACGTGCGTCCCGGCGGCGTCGAAGTCGCGGCGGTTCGCGGCGGCGAGCCGGTCGTTCTCGCCGAGGATGGCGGCCAGCACCTCGACCCGCCGGGTCCCGGTCTCGTAGCCGGAATGATCTCCTATGCGGCCGTCCCGGCCCGGCTGGTGATCGTGGCCAGGCTGGTGATCGTGACCGTGCGGGTGATCGTGGCTGTGGCCGTGGTGGTCGCCGTGCGTGCCGCCGTCGGCGTGCCAGTGGAACCGGCCCATGACGATCCTTCCCCTCCAGCCCGTTCCGGCCCGCGCCGCCGACTGAGACCGCCGGTCGTGGGACCTGTCGACCGGCGATGTCGATCGAACCAGCCCGTGGCCGGTCACGCCTCCCCGAGCTCCAGGGAAGTGATCAGAAACTCCTCGCCGTGCAGCACCGACACGTCCTGGCCGCCGCACCGCCCGCAGCGCATGACCGGCGCGCTCAGCGTCCAGGAGTGACCGCAGCCGGCGCAGCGGACCCGCGCCGGCACGCTTTCGACCCGCAGCCGCGAGCCGTCCAGCGCGGTGTCCTGGCTGACCAGCGACCAGCAGTGGACGAGGGTGCCCGGCACGATCTGCCGTAGCTGCCCGACCCGTATGTTCACAGCCCGCACCGGACGGTCACCGGCATGCTCGAGGACGATGCCGGCGATGGCGTGGCAGATCGACAGCTCGTGCACGGTGCCCCCCTCCACGGCGGTGTCCGGCCTGACGGACGTGCCCGTCCCAGTGTCGATCGTCCGGACCGCGTCCGCCGGCGGGTCCGGCGGGTCCGGCGGCGCGGTGGGCGTGAGGTCGGCAACTTCGCGATCAACGCGGCGGTCCCGGGGCACGGCGGATGGAAGATCGGCATGGGACGGCTGGACGGGACGGCCGGCACGGATGGAGGCGCCCGGTGACGCAGCTCCCCGCGGGACCCGCCGGCGGCGACGCGTCGGCGCGCTGCGAGCTGCTGCTGGTGGGCTGCGGCAACATCCTGCGCCGGGACGACGGCGTCGGGCCGGTCCTCATCCGGCACCTGTGGGAGCGAGGCGTCCCCGACGGGGTGCGGGTCGTCGACGGCGGCACCGCCGGGATGGACGTGGCATTCCGGATCCGCGAGGCCCGCCGGGTGGTCATCGTCGACGCCGCCCGCACCGGCGCGCGACCGGGCACGATCTACCGTGTACCCGGTCCGGAGCTGGCCGATCTCCCGCCGCTGGCCGGCCTGCACACCCACGCCTTCCGCTGGGACCACGCGCTGGTGCTCGCCACCTGGCTGGACGAGCACGGGCCGGACGGGCACGGGCCGGGCGGGCGCGGGCCGGGCGGGCGCGGGCCGGAGGAGCGTGGGCCGGAGGAGCGTGGGCCGGAGGAATGCCGGCCGGGCGGGCGCGGGCCGGAGGAATGCCGGCTGGACGGGCGCGGGCCGGACGGGCAGGCGCCCGGCTCGCCGGCGGGCCGTCCCGGTGAGGTCACGGTGTTCCTCGTCGAGGCCGAGCGTGTGGACGTGGGCTGGGAGCTGTCCGAGGTGGTACGCCGGGCCATGTGGGAGGTCATCGGCCTGATCGAACGGGACTTCCTGGCCGGGTTCCGCCGTCCCGGGGCGGCTGCCACACGTCCAGAGCCATACCGCCCGGCCGCCCACGGGCACGGAAACGGGCACGAAAACGGACACGGACACGGACACGGCGAGGGTGGCCAGGCGGCTGGCGCCCACCCGGGGCCGGCCGCATGACGGCCGAAGGCGTCTGCCCGGTCACTGCCGATCATTCACGTGTCGCGGGACAGGGCCGTCCCGGGGCCGTGTGGCGGCGGCGGATACGGGTCGAAGGCGTTGTGCAGGGGGTGGGGTTCCGGCCGTTCGCCCACCGGCTGGCCGCCGGCCTCGGCCTCGACGGTTTCGTGGGCAACGACAGCGGCTCGGTGTTCATCGAGGTCCAGGGCGGCCCGGCGGCGGTCGCGGAGTTCCTGCGGCGGCTGCGCGGCGACGTGCCGGCCCCGGCCCGGGTCACCACCGTGCGGGTGGACGACATCCCGCCGGTTGCCGGGGAGGCCGGCTTCCATATCGTGGCCAGCCGCGGCGGCGGCGAGGACACCCGCGCCGCTGGCGCCGTTGGCGCCGCCGGCGTCGCTGGCGCAGGCGGCACTGGTGGCACAGGTGGCACAGGTGGCACAGGTGGCACCGCTGGCAGCGCTGGCGCTGTCGTCCCCCCGGACATGGCGGTGTGTGACGACTGCGTACGGGAGCTGTTCGACCCGGCCGACCGGCGCTACCGCCATCCGTTCGTCACCTGCGCCGCCTGCGGCCCCCGGTTCACCATCATCCGGTCGCTGCCCTACGACCGGGCGGCCACCACCATGGCGGGCTTCCCGATGTGCCCGGCCTGCGCGGCCGAATATCACGACCCGGCCGACCGCCGCTTCCACGCCCAGCCCGTGTGCTGCCCGGACTGCGGGCCGCGGCTGTCCTTCGTCCCCTGCGCCGCCGAGGTGCCGGGGGCGCAGGGCACCGGGCCGGACGAGGCGCTGGCCGCGGCCCAGCGGGCGCTGGCCGACGGCCGCGTCGTCGCGGTGAAGGGGATCGGCGGCTACCACCTGGCCTGCCGGGCCGACAGCCCGGCGGCGGTGCGGCTGCTGCGCGCGCGCAAGGCGCGGGCGGGCAAGGCGTTCGCGGTGATGGCCCGGGATCTCGACGTGGCCCGGCAGCTCGCCGAGATCAGCCCGGCCGAGGCCGCGGTGCTGCGCGGCCCGGCCCGGCCGGTCGTGCTGCTGCGGCGCCGGCCGGACGCCCCCGTCACAGCGGACGTGGCGCCCGGCAACCCGCTGATCGGCCTGCTGCTGCCCTACTCGCCCCTGCATCACCTGCTGTTCGCCCAGGTGCCCGGCGCGGACGTCGCGCCCCCGGCGTGCGTCGTGCTGACCAGCGCCAACCTGGCCGGCGAGCCGATCTGCTTCGAGGACGCCGACACCGACACCGCCGGCACCGACACCGCCGACACCGCCGACACCGCCGGCACCGGCACCGCTGACGTCTGCGGCCGGCTGCCGGCGCTGGCCGACGCGATACTCACCCACGACCGTCCGATCCTGCTGCCCTGCGATGACTCGGTGGTCCGCGTCGTCGACGGCCGTGAGCTGCCGATCCGCCGCTCCCGCGGCTACGCACCGTTGCCGATCGACCTCGGCCGGACGGCGTCCACGGGCGGTCCCGGCCGGACGGCGTCCACGGGCGACCGTGAGCGGGAGGCGGATCAGGATGGTTCACGTTGGCCGGCCGAGGGGGTCCTGGCCGTCGGCGGGGAGCTGAAGAACACCTTCTGCGTCACCGACGGTGAGCGTGCGTTCTGCTCGGCGCATGTCGGTGACATGGGATCCCTGGCGACGCTGCGTGCCTTCGAGCGGTCGGTCGGGCGGCTCACCGCCGTATACGCCGTGCGCCCGGCGCGGCTGGCCGCCGACGCCCACCCGGGGTACTCGACCCGCCGCTGGGCCGAGCGCCACGCCGGGGACCAGCCGCCGCTGCTCGTCCAACATCATCATGCGCACGTGGTCTCCCTGCTCGCCGAGCACGGCAGGCTGGGCGAGCCGATCATCGGAGTGGCCTTCGACGGCACCGGCTACGGCATCGGGGGTACTGGCGGGGCTGGCATCGGTGGTGTCGGTAGCGCTGGCGGTGCAGTTCGGGGCAGTGCGGTTCGGGACGGCGCGGGCCGGGGCGGTGCGGTTCGGGACGGTGCGTCCTGGGGCGGGGCGGGCCAGGGCGGGGCGGCTCAGGGCGGTGAAGTCTGGGGCGGTGAGGTCTGGGGCGGTGAGGTGCTGCTGCTCGGGACGGACAGCCATCGCTTCACCCGCGTCGGCCATCTGCGCGCGGTGCCGCTGCCCGGTGGGGACGCGGCCGTGCGCAACCCGTGCCGGATGGCGCTGTCCCACCTGGCCGCCGCCGGCATCCCGTGGGCGCCGGACCTGCCAGCGGTCACCGCCTGCCGGCCCGCCGAGCTGGCCGCGGTGCGCTCCCAGCTCGACAGCGGCATCGGCTGCGTCCCCTGCACCAGCATGGGACGCCTCTTCGACGCGGTCTCCTCCCTGCTGGGCGTCTGCCACCGCGTCGAGTACGAGGGCCAGGCCGCGATCGCGCTCGAAGCGGCCGCGCTCGAAGCGGCGGCCGGGGCGTCCGCGGAAGTCCCGGCGTCACCGGGGGCTCGGCCGGGATCGGGGCGGCCGGTAGCGGGGGCATCGGCGGCGGGCGCGGCGGCGGTGGCGGCGGTGATGGGGACGTCAACAGGGACATCGGAGGTGCCCGGGGCGTCGGGGCTGGCGGCGGTGCCACGGCTGGCGGTCGGGGCGGACGGCGTGCTCGACCCGGCGCCACTGCTGCGCGCGCTGGTGGCCGGGCTGCGCGGCGGCACACCGGTGGCGGTGCTGGCCGCGGCGTTCCACGAGGCGGTGGCCGACGCGGTCGCCGAGGTGGTGACCCGAGTCGGCCGGCAGCGGGGCGTGCGGCTGGCCGGCCTGACCGGCGGGGTGTTCCAGAACGTGCTGTTGCTGCGCGCCTGCCGGGACAGGCTGCGCGCCGCCGGATTCGACACGCTCGTCCACCACCTGGTGCCGCCCAACGACGGCGGGCTCGCGCTCGGGCAGGCGGCGGTCGCGGTGCTGCGCCTGCGCGCCGGGGACGAAGAGGAGAGGTGACCATGTGCCTGGGGATTCCGGGCCGGATCGTCGAGGTCTGGGACGAGAGCGGGACCAGGATGGCCCACGTCGCCTTCCCCGGTGAGACGCGGAAGGTGTGCCTGGCCTATCTGCCGGATCTCGCGGCCGGCGACTACACCATGGTGCACGCCGGTTTCGCCCTGACCCGGCTCGACCGGCGGTCGGCGCTGCGCACCCTGGACATGATGCGCGAATACGAGCTGATCGACGACACCGCGGCCGGTCATCCCACAGAAGCCGAGGAAATCAGGGGAGCCAGGGGAGCCGGGAAAATCGGGGGAATGCGATGAGTGCCCTGGCGGTCGCCAGTGGTGATGGCGCTGTGACAGGATGTTCCCGGGAGGCGCGGCGGGAGCTGGCGGGCGCCCCGGAGGTGACGGCCGGTGCTGTCGGCGGCGCCACCGAGAGCGCGGAGGTCGGCGCCACCGGTGGCGTGGACAGTGCCGACGACGGTGGGCTGACCGAGGATCTTGCCGCTGATCTCGCGGCCGCCTCGCTCGCGCTGGCCCGGCGTTTCGCCGGTGGCGCCACGCTGTGGTGCCTGTCCCCGGCGTGGGGGCCGCACGCGCACCACATCGCGGTCGAGTTCGTCCATCCGGCCGTCGTCGGCAAACCGGCGCTGCCCGCGGTGGCCGTGACCGGCCCGGATCCCGTCGCCATGATCCGGCTGGCGGCCCGGCCCGGTGACGTCGTCCTCGCCGTGGCCGCCGCCGATGATCCGGTGACGCGTTCCGTGCTGCGCCGGGCGCCGGCCTGGGGGACGGGCACGATATGGATCGGTAGCGGCCCGCGTCCGCCCGCCGGCGCGGCTGACCATGTGCTGTGGCTGGACGACCCGGATCCGCCGCTGCCGGCCACCGGCCGGTTCGTGCTCCTCTACCACCTGCTGTGGGAGCTGGCCCACCTCTGCCTCGAGCACACCTGCCTCGAGCACACCGCCGTGCTCCACCCGTCCGGGCGTGAGCAGGACGGGCGTGAGCAGGACGGGCGTGAGCAGGACGGCGGGACGTGCGTCACCTGCGGTGACGAAGGCCGGCTCGGCGAGGTGATCGCGCAACAGGGGCCGGCCGACGGCCTGGCGCTGGTGCGTACCGCCACCGGGGTGGAGCTTGTCAGCATCCTGCCGGTCGATCCGGTGACCATTGGCGATCTTGTTCTCATCCATGCCGCGACGGCGATCACCCGTCTCGACCAGGACGGTGCGTGATGGCCACCGAGCACACCGCGTTCCTGTACCCGTTCCTCCACCCCCAGGCGGACAGCGGCGACGACCGGGACAGCAGCCCCCGGGCCGGCGCTGACCGGGCCGGCCACGACCGGCACGACGGTGGCCAGGAAGACGGCGACCACCAGGGGAGCGGCCAGCGGGAGGACGACCGGGACGCTGGCGGCCGGGACGCCCGCGGTCGGGACGCCGACGGCCGAGGTGCGAGCAGTCGAGAGGCCGACAGCGAGAGGGACGACGGCCGGGATGCCGACGGCCGGGATGCCGACGGCCGGGATGCCGACGGCCGGGATGCCAGCAGTCGAGAGGCCGACAGCTGGAGGGACGACGGCCGGAATACCGGTGGGCGGCATGCCGGTGGCCCGGGGGACGCGCTGGGTGCGTTGCTGGCCGAACTCGCCGGTTCGGCGCGGGCGAAGGCCCGGGAGAGCGTGCGGCTGCAGCGCACGACGCTGCGGGAATGCGCCGAGTCGATCGCGGCCACCGCGGCGGAGATGGCACGGCGTTTCGCCCGGGGTGGACGTATGTACACCTTCGGTAACGGCGGTAGCGCGACCGACGCCGCGACCCTGGCCGAGCTGTTCTCCCGGCCGCCGCACGGGCGTCCGCTGCCGGCCTGGTCGCTGGCCGCGGACCAGGCGGTGGTCACCGCGCTCGGCAACGACGTCGGGTTCGAGCGGGTGTTCGCCCGGCAGCTCATCGCGCACGCCGGCCCGGACGACATCGCGGTGGCGCTGTCGACCAGCGGCGGCTCGGCCAACCTGCTGGCCGGGCTGGCCGAGGCCGGCCGTCGGGGAGCGCTCACCGTCGGCTTCGCCGGATACGACGGCGGACGGTTCGCCGCCGACGGGGTGGTCGACCGCTGCTTCGTCGTCCGCTCACAGAGCGTGCACCGCATCCAGGAGTCACACGCCCTGCTCGGCCACCACCTGTGGGCCGCGACACAGCAACGGATGACGGACCATCCGGCCGCGTACCCGACGTATCCGGCGTACCCGAGGTACCCGACGTACCCGACGTACCCGACGTACCCGACGGCGGGGGAGCGCACCCGATGAGCGTGGCGGACCGGACGGAGCGGACGGGCCGGGTGGAGAAGACGGACCGTGGGGAGGCGGTGCCGGCGCGGGCCGGGACGTTCCGGCGGCGCCGGCCGCGGACGCTCGGCGAGGTGGTGACCTCGGCGCACGGGGCCGGCGGGAGCGCGTCGGCGGAGCTGATCGAGACGGTCTTCGTCGACGTCTTCCGCAGTCCCGCGCTCGACGTCCTTGGGGACGGCGCGGTCCTGCCGCTGCCGTCGGGGGAGTCGCTGGCCTTCAGCACCGACTCCTTCGTGGTCCGGCCGCTGCGCTTCCCCGGCGGCTCCATCGGTGACCTGGCGGTGCACGGCACCGTCAACGACCTGGCGATGACGGGGGCACGGCCGCTGTGGCTGTCCGCGGCATTCGTGATCGAGGAGGGCTTCCCCGTCGACGAGCTGCGCCGCGTCGCCGAGGACATGGCCGAGGCGGCGCGGGCCGCGGGCGTGGAGGTGGTGACCGGGGACACCAAGGTCGTCGACGCCGGCGCGTCCGCCGGACTGATCATCACGACCGCCGGGGTGGGGCTCGTCCCGCCCGGCCGGCAGCTGTCCGCGCGGCGGGTGCGGCCGGGGGACCGGGTGCTGGTGTCCGGCACGATCGGCGAGCACGGGATGGCGGTCATGCTCGCCCGCGGCAACCTGGCGATCGACGCCGCCATCCGCTCCGACACGGCGGCGGTCGACGCGCTGGTGGAGGAGCTGCTGGCGGCGGCGCCGTCGGCACGCTGGCTGCGTGACCCCACCCGCGGCGGGGTGGGGACGGCCTGCAACGAGCTGGCCCGGGACACCGGCCTCGGCGTCCTGCTCGACGAGTGCTCCGTGCCGGTGCGCCCCGACGTGCGCGGCGCCTGCGAGCTGCTCGGCATCGACCCGCTCCACGTCGCCAACGAGGGCAGGTTCCTCGCGGTGGTGCCGCCCGAGCAGGCCCCGGCGGCGCTGGCCGCGCTGCGGGAGCATCCGCTGGGCCGGTCGGCCGCGGTCATCGGGGAGATCACCGATGGGCCGGCCGGGATCGTCGCGATGCGCACCGCCCTGGGCGGCACCCGGATCGTGGACATGCTGGTCGGCGACCCACTGCCCCGCATCTGCTGACCATGCCCCCGCCGTCCTGCCGTCCTGCCGTCCCGCCGTCCCGCCCGCCCGTTGCCGTCTGTGTCCTGTCGGTCGGTCCGTCCTTTTTCGATGATGGGAATGAGTGTGGAAGTGGCTGTTGTAGCGACCACTTCCACACTCATTCCTGGGGCGTGCCGATCCGTGAGATCGCTGGTTGGGGTGGGACGGATGCGCGGTGCGGTTGTGTTCCGGGGGCGGGGAGCGCGGGCGATGTTCGTGGTGGCTTGTCGGGCCTTGTGGCGGTGTGGGTGAGACGTGACGTGTGGTGAGAGGTGTGTGCGGGTGGGGCAGGTGGTCGCCAGGCCGTGGCGCGACCCGCCGCGCCGGGTGATGAGAGGTGTGGGCGGGTGGGCAGAGGGGTGTCGCCAGGTGGTGGCACTGCGTCGTAGCGTGAGGAGGCTGTTGATGTGTCTGGGGATTCCCGGGCGGCTTGTCGAGATCGTCGACGCGGAGCGGCATCTCGCGACGGTCGACGTCAGCGGGGTGCGGCGGACGATCAGCATCCGGCTGGTCGCGGCGGACGGCCCACGGGTCGGGGACTGGGTGCTGGTGCACGTCGGGTTCGCCCTGGCGGTGATCGACGAGGCCGAGGCGACGCGCACGCTCGAGGCGATGGAGAAGCTGGGCGCGGCCTACCAGGACGAGATCGAGGCGTTCGGCTCGTCCGCGATCCCCTGACCGCCGCGCTCGCCGCGCTCACCGTGTCGGCCGCGCTCGCCGTGTCGGCCACGCTCCTCGCGTCGGCTGTGCCCGTCGTGTCGGCCGTGCCTGCCCTGCTCGCCGTGTCCGCCTGGGCCGTCGTGTCCGCCTGGGCCGCCGTATCTGCCGGGATCGTTGCGTCTGCCACGCCTGCCGCGGCCGGTTCCACCGCTGCCGTACAGATCGTTCCGGCTCGCCGGCCGTAGCCGTCAGCCGTCACCGCGAGGAGAATCCGATGCGTTTCGTCGACGAGTTCCGCGATCCGGCGGCCGCGCGTGCGCTGGTGGCCGCCATCACGGAGCTGGCCGGGACGGACAGCTACGCGTTCATGGAGGTGTGCGGCGGCCACACCCACACCATCTACCGGCACGGCATCCAGCACCTGCTGCCCGAGTCGGTGGAGCTGGTGCACGGGCCGGGCTGCCCGGTGTGCGTCATCCCGATGGGACGGGTCGACGACGCCATCTGGCTGGCCGAGCAGCCGGGGGTCATCCTCACCTCGTTCGGCGACATGATGCGGGTGCCCGGTGGCCGCGGCAGCCTGCTGGAGGCCAGGGCGCGCGGGGCGGACGTCCGCTTCGTGTACTCGCCGCTGGACGCGCTCGGGGTGGCCGTGGACAACCCGGACCGGCACGTCGTGTTCTTCGCGGTCGGGTTCGAGACCACCGCCCCGTCCACCGCGGTGACGCTGCTGCGGGCCCGGGAGCTGGGGCTGACCAACTTCAGCGTGTTCTGCAACCACGTCACGATCATTCCGCCGCTGCGGGCGATCCTGCGCTCGCCCGGCCTGCGGCTGTCGGGCTTCATCGGGCCGGGGCACGTCTCGACCGTGGTGGGCAGCCGGCCGTACCGCTTCGTCCCCGAGACGTACGGCAGGCCGGTCGTGGTGGCCGGCTTCGAGCCGCTGGACATCCTCGCCGCGGTCGCGATGCTGCTCCGGCAGATCCGGCAGGGGCGCTGCGAGGTCGAGAACCAGTACGGCCGGGTGGTGCGCGAGGAGGGCAACCCCCAGGCGCTGGCGCTGATGGCGCGGGTGTTCGAGCTGCGGCCCCATTTCGAGTGGCGTGGGCTGGGCTTCATCGCGCAGAGCGCGCTGCGGCTGACCGACGGCTTCGCGCGGTTCGACGCCGAGCGGCGGTTCGACATGCCCGGCGTCCGCGTCGCCGACCCGAAGGCGTGCCAGTGCGGGGAGGTCCTCAAGGGCGTCCTCAAGCCGTGGGAGTGCAAGGTGTTCGGCACCGCCTGCACGCCGCAGACCCCGATCGGCACCTGCATGGTCTCCTCGGAGGGCGCCTGCGCGGCCTACTACACCTTCGGACGGATGGCCCTGCGGTGAGCGCGCCCCGTGACGAGGACGGCGCGCGGATGTTCGCCCGTTACGCCTACGCGCCGAACGAGCTCGGCTACTGCGGCCCGGCCGACGCGCCGCGGGCCCTGCTGACCGCCGGTGCCGCCGGTGCGACGGGTGCCGCGAGTGCGACCGACTCCGCCGGAGCTGGCGGAGCTGGTGCCACAGGGGGTGATCTGCGGGCGTTGGCCCGCCGCTTCCACGGAGCATGGCCGTACCTGCGGATCCTGGCCCGGCTCACCGGTATCGACGACCCGCTCGACCGCCGGGTGGTCGAGGCGTACTGGCTCGGCGGCGGCGTGTCGGAGGCGGTCGACCCCCGCGAGTTCGGCGCGGCGCTGCTGGCTGTGATCGGTCCGCAGGCCGGGTGGTACTGGCGGCACCTCACCCCGCAGATCCTTGACGAGGTCGCGCCGAACCACTGCTTCCACGTCTTCGGGGTCTACCCTTGGTCCCGGCTGCTGGACTCGCCGGACCCCACCTGGCCACTGCACGTGCTGGACAGCTGCCGGATTCGCTGGGGGCAGGTGACGGAACGCGACGGCGATCATGTCGTGGTGCGCTCCGCGGGCCTGACCTGGGAGAACGGCGGGCTCGGGCTGTCCGGGCCCCGGCCGCTGCGGGCCGCGCTCGTCACCGGCGGTGTCAGCTTCGCCCCCGACGTGCGACCGGGGGAGTGGGTCGCCCTGCACTGGGACCGGGTCAGCGGCCGGCTCACCGACGGGCAGGCCACGACGCTGCGCCGCGACACAGTGACCCAGCTTGAGCTCACCAACCGCCGGCTGGCCCGCACCCGGGAGGCCGGCCCGGCCGGGGAAGCGCCCACCCGACAGGTGCGGGACGACGCCTGACGGGTGGCGCGGCGGCGCTGCCCATGACGTCCGGCCTCCGGCCTCCGGCTTCTGGCCTGCTGTTGCTGCCCGCTGATCGCCGCTGCCCACCGCTGGCGGTGGGCTGACATGGGCTGTGCGGATCGGTTGACATGATTGGTCCAACCATCATACCGTTCTGTCAACAAAATGTGACATAGATCAAAGCGTTGCCTGGCGCCACCTGAGATCCATCCGATCGGATGGTCATCCGCTGGTCATCCGTGTCGCGTGAGCACGGCGCTCGTCCACGGGGTTCCCGTCGCGGGGGTCGACGCCGGCCTGGGGAGCGATCGCTCGAGCGAACTCGGGAACGTCTCCCGCGAGCGGTGGGCCAGGCCAGCAGACACCATCCACGTCCGCTGTCCGCGCACGAGTACTCACAACCCTGAGGAGAACGATGAGCGAGACCGCCACCGATGCTGGTCTGGACGCTGCTCTGACCGTCGCCGAGGAGTTCGTCTATCGGGCCGAGCTCAGTCCGCCGCTGGCGGTCGGAACCGGTCCCTTCGGAACCCGGCTGTTCTTCGGCTTCGCCGGCGGCCGTGTGACAGGCAGGCGGATCAACGCCGATGTGCTGGCGGACAGCGGCGGCGACTGGGTCCTCATCGGCCTGGACGGTTTCGGGCGTATCGACGTGCGGGGCCTGTGGCGTACCGACGACGACGCGACCATCTACGTCCAGTACACCGGCCTCGTCGAGATGAACGAGGCCGTCGGGACCGCGTTACAGACCGGTGGCACGACCAGCCACACCGACCAGTATCTGAGTATCACCCTTCGGTTCGAGACCGGTGACGAGCGATACGCCTGGCTGCAGCGCCGTGTGTTCGTCGGCCGTGGGCGTCTTGTCAACGGCGCGATCGAGTTCGGTGTCTTCCGAATCGACTAGCCGAATCGACTAGCCGAATCGACTGGCCGAATCGACTGGCCGAGTTGACAGGGCGAGTCGACTCGGCCAGTCGACCGGGCGTGACCGACCGAGATTCACCCGGGGCGGGTGAACGGGCCTCTCCGGAGGGATTTTATCCCGATGGAGGCACCAGGTTGACCCTTATGAGGGGAGCGTGCCAGAGCACGGAAGATTATGGTCGGACGCGTAGCGCATGCCTTGGGAGGCGTTGTGACCCTGACGG
Source organism: Protofrankia sp. CiP1_Cm_nod2 (assembly GCF_920664355.1). Classification (NCBI taxonomy): domain Bacteria; kingdom Bacillati; phylum Actinomycetota; class Actinomycetes; order Frankiales; family Frankiaceae; genus Protofrankia; species Protofrankia sp. CiP1_Cm_nod2. The sequence goes on along the minus strand of NZ_CAKKTL010000013.1, from coordinate 7,631 downwards.
GTGCTGAAGATGCCGATGTCGTCATTGTTGGCGCGCGACTTGCCGGTACGGCCACGGCGGTGCCGCTTGCGCGGGCCGGGCGAAAAGTGATCCTGCTGGACAGGACGAGTTTCCCGTCGGATCAGCTGTCGACGCACGTCCTGGTACCCAGCGGGGTGTCGGAACTGCAACGCATGGGCGCGCTGCCGCACATTCTGAAGCTCGGCCCCGCGCAGGCCCGTTATCTGGGTGTCACGGTCGGCGATATTCGTTTACGTGAGCGTTTCGCCACGGTGGACGGGATCGACTACGGGGTCTGCGTTCCGCGGTACGACCAGGACGTGTGCCTGGTCACCGCCTGCCGCGAGGCCGGTGCCGACGTACGTGAGAAATCCGTGTTCGAGGACGTGCTCTGGGAGAACGGTCGAGCCGTCGGTGTGCGCTACCGGCACGACGGGCGGAAGTACGAAATCCGGGCCAGGCTCGTGGTCGGTGCGGACGGCAGGCAGTCCAGGACCGCGGCGGCCGTCGGCGCCTGGACACCTTATCGGGGGTCGAAGAACGGGCGGGGATTCGCCTTCCGCTACATGGACGACCCCGCGGTGGACACGATCCACCACGAGATCTACGGCATATACCGCAGTGGCCCGCGCATTGTTCTGACTCTGCCGTCAAGCCCACGCGGACGCCTGCTCGTGGTGTTCATGGCCCCGGCGGACGACATTCCCCGTTTCCAGCAGGGCGGTGAACGGTTCTGGCAGGAGGCCGTCGCCGAGGAGCCCGAGGTCGCGGAGCGGATCAGCGGCGCCCAGAACGTAAGCCAGCTCCGGTCGACCAGAAAACTGGCCTCCTACTACCGGCGGTCAAGCGGACCCGGGTGGGCGCTGGCGGGTGACTCCGGGCATTTCAAGGATCCTGTCGCAGGTCAGGGACAGCGTGACGCCCTGCGTCACGGGCGGCTTCTCGGCGAGGCGGCCAACGCCGTCCTCGACGATCAGGCTGCGCTCGACAGAGCTCTCCGTGCGTGGGAGAAGAACCGGGACGACGACACACGCAGCAGCTATCACTGGGGTAACCGGGAGTCCCGTCCGGACGCTCCCTCCGCGCTGATCCGCGAGGTTCTGCGGACGTTCGGGGACAGGGGCGAGGGCCGGCCGGACTTCAGCGACACCTTCAACCGGACGCGGAAGGTCGAGCACGTGATCGGGCCGTCAAGGATGGTGCGTGGCCTGGTCCGGGCGCTGGCCGCCCCCGGTGCGGACCGCCGCGGCATCCTGCGGGAGGTCGCGGGCGAGATCCCGACGGAGCTCGCCATTCGCTGGGAAACCCGGTTCGGCGGATTCCGTTACGACGGCTGGGCGCCGTCCGAACGGCCGGGCTGGTCGGTGGGGGAGCCACCCCGGCCGCGGACGGCCGAGGCGGAAGCCGCGCCCCAGCCGGCATCGTGAGGGCTGTTTCTCGTCCATGGGCGTGCGGCTTCGCGGGGCCGGGGCCGGCACGCCGGGACGTTCGACCGCTGCGGCGCCGTGAGGCGCGCCGACCAGGTCCGAGCGCAGGTCAAGACGGTCCCGCACGGCGCGTTCCGGTTCGCTGAACCGGTACGCGAGCGCCTCGCGCACCGGTACCAGCGCCGCCGCGGCACCGGCGAGCTGCCACACGTTGGCCAGCCGCTCCGGCGCGGCGAGCGCCTCGGCGTGCTCCCGGTCGTCACCGACCCACGCCCGGAGCACCACGATCGCGTACGGGCGATCGCCGTCGCGGGTCGGGGTGAACCGCTGCCGGTAGAGCCGCAGCCCTTCGACGGCCAGGGCCGGGTCGCGGAAGCCGGCGGTCATCGCGTACGGGAGGCCGACAGCGGCGGCCGTCCGCGCGGCGGACGCGCTGGAGCCGAGCAGGTACACCGGGGGCAGCGGCACGTCGTCCGGCGGCCCCGACGAGGACCTCCGGCGCGGAGACCGCCCGGCTGGCGGTGCCGTGATGTTCCGCGACCCAGTACCTGGAGTAGCCGGCCGTGTCGAGTTCCCTCGCCACCGCGACGGAGTCGTGGATGGCCTGCCGTGGGCCGGTGTCGCGGCCTACCGGCCCCTGGTCGAGCACGGACAGCGCGGTCAATCGAGCTCCTCGACTGGCTCTGGTGGGCTGGTGGGCTGCTGGGCCGGGCGGCCTTTTCAGGGGCGGCCCCGCCCAGCACCGTACCGCTGTTCCGTTGTCTTTTGTATTACGTGTTCCAGAACAGTTCTAAAGCCGTACCAAAATGATGGCCACGTCGCCCGCCAGGCCTCTTGTCCGGCTCTTCGGCCGACTGTAAGATCCGCCCAGTCGCAGGCCGCGTAAAAGACCGGATCCGGTGTCGGCCGCGTTATTCGTGTCAGCGTTCGTGGAGGCCGTGTTGTCTGGTGGGGGCACTGCCGTGTCGGCTTTTCCCGAGTGCCGCGCACGCCTTTACCAGCCGCCACGACCGTATCGACGTGCCGGTATCAGGAGATCTTTTTCCGGTGGCCGTACCGGTGGTGGTGCCAGAGACACCCGGAAAGTGTGGTGAGCCGTGGCAGGTCACGCTCCGCTTCATCTCGCCGTCGCGCTGGAGGGTGCCGGCTGGCACCCGGCCGCGTGGCGTTTCGCGCCGGTGCCCGCGCGCGAGTTCTACCGGCTGCGCTACTGGGCCGGCCAGGCCGCCGAGGCCGAGCGCGATCAGGTCGGTGACCAGCTCGGCCCTGATCTCGCCCCGCCCGGCCGCGCGGCCCAGAACGCCGAGCAGCACCCGGTGGGCGGGCACGAACACGCGTTCGTCGGCCAGCGCCCGGCAGTCCCCACCGGCCTCGGGTCTCCTCCGATCTTCCGTAACCTCTCCCGTCCTTTCCCGCTGCCGACGTCTCACTGCCAACGGAGGGCTGATGGCTGCCTCGCCCAGTGGCGCGCCCACCACCATCGCTGCCGCCGAGGCCACCGGCTCGGCTCCGCGCGGCCGGCCGGCGCTGCTCCTCACCGCGATCGCGGTGAGCCAGCTGATGGTGGTGCTCGACGCCAGCGTGGTCAACATCGCGCTGCCCGACATCCGCTTCGACCTCGGGTTCTCACCGACCGGGCTGTCCTGGGTGCTCAACGCCTACACGCTGACCTTCGGCGGGCTGCTCCTGCTCGGCGGGCGGGCCGGGGACATCCTCGGACGCAGACGCGTCTTCCTCGCCGGGGTCTGGCTGTTCACCCTGGCCTCGCTGCTGGCCGGGCTCGCGCCGAACGCGGGAGCGCTGGTGGCCGCGCGGGCCCTGCAGGGCGTCGGTGCCGCGGTCGCGTCACCGACCGCGCTCGCTCTGATCGCCACCAACTTCGCCGGGCCGGCCCGGGCCAGGGCCATCGGCGTCTACGGCGCGGTGTCCGGGGCCGGCGGCGTGGTCGGGATGATCCTTGGTGGCGTGCTCACAGAATGGGCCTCCTGGTGCTGGACCATGTTCGTCAACGTGCCGATCGGAGTGTTCGTCGCGGCGCTCGCGACCGTCCATATCCGTGAGTCGGACCGGGCCGGCGGACGCTTCGACGTCACCGGGGCACTGCTGTCCACCCTCGGGGTCACCGCGCTGACCTACGTCCTGATCCGCAGCTCGTCCGGCAGCTGGCCCGAACTGCTGACGCTGACCGTGGTGGGTGTGCTGCTGCTGGTCGCCTTCGTGGCGGTCGAGCGGCGGACCGAGGCGCCGCTGACCCCGCTCGCGCTGTTCCGCAACCGCAACCGGGTCAGCGCGAACCTGCTGCTGCTGCTCGGCGGGTCGATCTTCGCCATCTTCTTCTTCGTCACCCAGTTCCTGCAGAACATCCTGCGGCTGACCCCGTTCCAGGCCGGGCTGGCGTTCGTGCCGTGGGGCATCGGGATCTTCGCGTTCTCCCACTGGTGTCCGGGCTGTCCGAACGGTTCGGCGCCAAACCCGTCCTGATCGTCGGTGCGACCGCCACTCTGACGGCAACCGTCTGGCTCACCCGGATCACCGAGCACAGCTCCTACCTCGCGGCCGTGCTCGGGCCGATGACGCTCTTCGGCGCCGGCATCGGGCTGCAGTTCGCCCTGGTCACCCGGATCGCGCTGGCCGACGTGGAACCCGGCATCGCCGGCGCCGCCGCCGGGGTGCTCAACGTCTCGCAGCGGCTGGGCGGCTCGATCGGGCTGGCCATCCTGGTGGCGGTGTTCGGCGCCGCGACCGCCGGCACGGCCGGCACCGCCACCGACGTCGTCCACGGCTACCGGATCGCGTTCTACGTCGGCGTCGGCTACACCGCGACAGCGCTCGCGCTGGCCGTGTTCGGGCTGACCGGTGCCAGGAAGCCGGTCACGCGGCCCGAGCTCGCCGGCGAGAGAGCCTGACGGATACCCCGCCCACATGTATCCCGACCACGCCGCTGGTGCCGCGTCAGGCGAAGCGGGCTCCGGCCCGCCGCACCGTCGTCATCCACATCCGTCCCGTCCTGCGCGCGGGACGGGGCTTCATCCGGCAGAGGACAGGGCTGTGGAAGTCGTGAGAGAAGCCGTGAGATTCGAGTTGCTGGGCCCTCTCCAACTGGTGAGCGACCGGGACGGTCCGAGGACGATCAGCGCGGCCAAAATCGAGACCCTGCTCGCCGTGCTTCTCATCCGCGCGAACCGCCCGGTCTTCTCCGAGGAGCTGATCAGCGAGATCTGGGGTGAGGAACGGCCCCGCCGGGCGCGCGCCGGACTGCACGTCTACGTTTCTCATCTACGTAAGATGTTCGCCCATTTCAGGGTGCGCAACGCGGTGATCGTAACGCACCCGCAGGGCTATCTGCTCGCGGTCGACGAGGCTTTGCTGGACACCTGCGAACTACGGGTGTCGCATGCCCGCGGGCGGGAGAACCGCATGCCTGATCCGGAGCGGGCGCTCGTCAGCTTCACCGCGGCGTCGCGGCTTTTCCGCGGGCCCGTGCTGGCCGGGATCGGCAGAGGCGCGACCACAACCACTTTCGTACGGTGGGCGGAGGAGATACGGCTGGAATGCCTGGAGTCGATCGCGTACTGCCTGCTGCGGACGGGACGCCACCGTGAGCTGGTGGGCGACCTGACGAACTGGGTCGAGGAGCACCCGCTGCACGAGGCCTTCCGGGAACAGCTGATGCTCGCGCTGCACCGGTCGGGCCGCCGCGCCGAAGCGCTCAGGGTGTTCCAGCACACCCGGCGGGTACTACGGGACGAGCTCGGGCTCGAGCCCGGTGAGACGATGCGCCGACTCCAGAACGCCATCCTGAACGACAGTCTCGACTATGCCGTGACGGGACAGGTCTGACTTCTTTCCCGCCCGGCTGCGTGGCCGCCCGGCTGCGTGGCCGTGTGGACCGGTGGCCCTGCCATCCCGACGTCGTGGATCGCCCTGTTTGTCTCGACTGATGATCGGATCCCTGTTGCCGGGCGCTCCCAACATGAGAAATGCTCAGGCTGCCAGCGGGGAGACGCGAGAGGAGGGCCGATGGGAGGCGCCGTACCGTACATCGCCCACCGTCCCAAGCGGGCTGACGGAAGACGCAACTACGACGCGATCCTCAGCGCCGCGCGCAAGGCGTTCGACGCCGCCGGTTCCGACGCGTCACTGGAGGAGATCGCCAGCCAGGCGGGGGTCGCCATCGGCACCCTCTACCGGCACTTCCCGACCCGGGCCTGTCTGGTCGAGGCCACGACCAGGGACGGTCTGCAGGCGCTTGTCGCGCGCGCCGAGGGCATGCGGGCCGACGGCGTCGACCCGCTCCACGCGCTGACGGACTGGATGGCCAACGCCATCGAGCACTTCAGCACCTTCCGGGGGCTGGTCGAGATCCTGACGCAGAGCATGTACGACGAGGGCACACCGTCACATGCCGTGTGCATGGCTATGCACCGCTGCGGGGCGGAGCTGCTGCGGGCGGCTCAGGACGCCGGCCGGGTCCGCGCGGACCTCACCCCCGAGGAACTGTTCGACCTGCTCGGCGGCGCGGCATGGGTACGGGAGAACGCACTGCCCGACAGGGACGGCAGCACTCGCTTCCTCCACCTGATCCTGGCAGGCATCACCGTCCGGGACCGCTGACAGTGCACCGTCACCAGGCTGTCACGGGCCGCTGGCCGGTCGCGGTCAGCCGCCGGCGGCCGGCTGACCGAACTGATCCGCATGCGCCGGGGTTACGCTGATCGCCGCGGGGCGACGTCGGCAGGTGTCGGCGGGCGACAGCACTGGCGGGGCGGCGAGGCGGCGTGGACGAGCAGCGGGAGAATGGTCCGACGGGTCAGGCGAGCACCACCCCGCCCGTGGACGCCGCCCTACGCGCCTGGGCGGTCACACATGCCCGCACCGTGGGCCGCACGGGTGATCCCGCGAGGGTCTCACCCCTGTCCGACGACGCGCGGCCGGCCGAACCAGCTCCCCGGCGGGACGAGCCGTGGGCGCCAGGTGATGTCGCTGTCGCCGAATCGTCGACCACCCTGACCGGTGGCCATACCGGCCCGGTCATGTCGGTGGCGTGGGCGGCCGAGCGGGACGGGCGGCTGCTGCTTGCCACCGGTGGTGAGGATGCCACGGCGCGGGTGTGGGATCCGTTCACCGGCACCTGCCTGCACACCCTCACCGGCCATGCCAACGGAGTCTGGTCGGTAGCGTGGGTGACCGACAGCGACGGACGGCTGCTGCTTGCTACCGGCAGTGAGGATACGACGGTGCGGGTATGGGATCCGTTCACCGGCGCCTGCCTGCACACCATGACCCGCCGTCCCACCCGTAGCGTCATGTCGGTGGCGTGGGCGACCGGCGGTGACAGTCGGCCGTTGCTCGCCGCGGGCAGCCGCGACGCCACGGTGCAGGTGTGGGACACCCTCGCCGGCAGCTGCCTGCGCAACCTCACCGGCCACACCGACGGGGTCAACTCGGTGGCGTGGGCGACCGGCCGGGACGGCCAGCACCTGCTCGCCAGCGGCGGCGGCTACGACCGCACGGTACGGGTGTGGGACCCCCTGACCGGCACCTGCCTGCACACTCTCACCGGCCACACCGGCGGGGTCGACACGGTGGCGTGGGTGACCGGCCGGGACGGCCGGCTCCTGCTCGCCAGCGGCGGCGGCGACCGCACGGTGCGGGTGTGGGATCCGGCCAGCGGTGCCTGCCTGCACACCCTCACCGGCCACACCGACGGAGTCGGTTCGGTTGCGTGGGCCGCCGGTGGTGACGGCCGGGCTCCGCTACTCGCCTCCAGCAGCTTCGACGGCACGGTGCGGGTGTGGGACCCGGTCGGCGGCACCTGCCTGCGCACCCTCACCGGCTATCCCGGCCCGGTCTGGTCGGTGGCGTGGGCCGTCGGCGGGGAGGGCCGGCTCCTGCTCGCCACCGGCGGCGGCGACGCCACGGTGCGGGCGGTGGAGGTGCCGCGCCTGTCGGCGTCCACCATGGCCACATCGTCCACGGGCACATCGTCCAGCATGGTCATATCTTCGGTGCCCGCGGCTGTGGGCACGGCCGCGGCGGCGCTGCGGACCGCGGCGGCCGGGCTGGTCCTGCTGGGAGCCGGTGGGCTGTGGCCCCCACTGTCCCTGCTCGCGGACCTGGTCACCCTCACCGGCAAGCCCATCGCCGCCCCCGTCGGCACCGATCCCACCACTGTCGGTGGTGGCCCTGCTGGCGGCCGTATAA